>JAGQQQ010000554.1 GCA_020426125.1 Planctomycetaceae bacterium | reverse complement strand
CGAGACACTTATTCACCGGACGTCCCTAAGTTCCCGAACGACATCCTCACCAAAGTCACCCGAGCCTGAGTCGCCCTCGATAAGATACTCATCTGAGTGAGTCACTCCACTCGTGCCTTGCAAACGGAATTGATCCTGTCGGAACGAGACACGAAATTACCCGAGGAGTTCGCTGAGGACCCGTCCTTGCGACAGGAGCATAGGACGGTTGAGCCGGTCGCGAAGTTCGGTCTTCGGGTTGATTCCCATTTGCCGCCATAAGGTCGCCAAGAGATCCGCCGGGCTGACGGGATTGTCGCGGACCTCGGCTCCTTTCGAATCGCTGGCTCCGTAAACTTGGCCTCCTTGAATTCCGCCGCCGGCGAGGATCGTGCTATAGACGTTTGGCCAATGGTCCCGTCCCGCGTTGCCATTGATCTGGGGAGTCCGGCCAAACTCTCCAGTATTGACGACGAGCGTGTCGGAGAGCATCCCGCGATCCGCGAGATCCCCCACTAATGCAGCGAATGCCTGATCCATCGGCGGAACAATATCCCGATATCGGCCCTCGAGGCCGCCGTGGGTATCCCAGGTCTGATTGAACTCATTGAAGGCGACGAACTGTACACCCGCCTCGACCAGCCTTCTGGCCAAGAGCAGCGACTGTCCAAAGCGGTTCCGTCCATACCGATCACGTGTTGCATCCGATTCCTGCGACAAATCGAGGGCCTGGCGAACCGTTCCCGCGGCCACCAGTTCATAGGCACTTGCTTTCAGGTGGTCGAAATGTCGGCGGAGATCGTCTTCGAGCAATCTTGCGGCTCCATCCAATTGCCGATTGAGTTTCAGGCGCTCATCCAATCGATCAGTGTTCAGTCCGTCGGGGATCGATAACGACAAGGGGCGATACCCCGCATCGGCGGGATTTCCTTCGATGAGAAATGGATCATAAACACTGCCAAGAAAGCCGCCGTACTGTCCCGGCATGCGATTGGAAGGACCGGGAATACTGAGCCAATTCGGGAGTGACACACTCCCTGGCACGCTCCCCCGACCGGGACGGAGGTGATTGAGCACGGCACCGGGACCGGGGAAGTCGTCGCCATGTGCTTCTCGATCCCGGTCTTGCTGATTCGTCGACCCCGTAAGGGTGATATACGTTCCGGCGATATGATTCGTGAACTTGTGAGTCATGGAGCGAATGACGCACAGATGCTCCGCGACCTGTGCGGATTGAGCCATTAACTGGCCGAGGTCGATCCCGGGGATGGTTGTCGCAATCGACGGAAACGGTCCGCGAATCTCACTCACCGCGAACGGCTTCGGATCCAAGAGGTCGATGTGACTCGCTCCGCCCTGTAACAGGATAAAGATACACCTGCGTTCGGGGCTTTTCGAATCATCGGCAGGGGCGATAGCCGGAGCGAGGAGGCTCAGACCGCCAATTCGAAGAAATTCCCTTCGTCGGATACCTAACATTTCGATCATGGAATTTGTCCCAAAGCGGCCAACTGATCATCCGGGAAAGTCTAGTTTCTCCCCGCAACAAAACGCCACGTCGAGATGGATCGACGTGGGGCTCGGCGAACTCGACCAGGCAGCTTTCCAAGTTGAATCGTGGCCGAAAAGAATCAAATCAGAACCCGCGTCATTTCCTCCACGGATGTCACTCCTTTAAGAACCATTTCTCGCGCGGAGTCCTCAAGCGTGAGCATTCCATCTGATCGGGCCTGTTCGTAGACCGTTCGGCCCGACTTCCCCTGCATCAGCAACTCTCGAACGGATTCCGTGATGGACATCACCTCGAAGACTCCGGACCGCCCCGAATACCCGGTGTGAAAATTCGCATCCGTAGGAATTCCCCGGGCGATTTTCTTTGTCGCGGCTTCATCGGGTGTGAGGCCAAGAATTCTCGCTGCCGCCGGAGTGACGGAGACCATCTCCTGGTCCTTCTCACAAACTTTTCGGAGGAGTCGCTGGGCGATCACGCACTTGATCGCGTCAGCCAGAAACATACGTGGAATTTGGAACTCGCGGAACATGTCAATCGTGGCGCCCGTGTCTCCGGCATGGAGCGTGCTGAGGACACGCGTTCCGGTCAGCCCGGCGCGTATGGCAATATGCGCGGTTTCGGCATCGCGGATTTCTCCGACCATTATGACGTCCGGGTCCTGACGAAGAACGCCTCGCAGTGCCTGGACGAATCCAAACCCGTTTTTGGCGTCGACCTGAATCTGATTGACCCGGTCGATGCGACGCTCCACCGGATCCTCGATCGTGACCAGACTTCGCTCGGGATTATTCAACATCTGCAGGCAGGCATAGGTCGTGGTACTCTTTCCGCATCCCACGGGGCCAACACACAGGATCGCTCCGAATGGAGCATGAACGGCTTCATTCACGATTTGAATCTGCCGCTCGGTCATCCCCAACTCTTCGAGTTTTGTGAACTTCGTCGAATCGGGCATCAGCCGCATGACGACCCGTTCGCCATAGATCGTCGGTCCAGAACCGACTCGAACATCACGATGCCGGAGTAGCGCGGAGTTGGCGATGTGGCCATCCTGGGAAAACCGGCGTTCGGTGATGTTCATTCCCGCCATCAGTTTGATGCGGGAGACAATTTGCGGCGCGTACTGTGGGGTCAGGTTCACAATATCATGGAGCACTCCGTCAAGCCGGAGGCGAACCTGCAGCCCCTTCGGATGGGGGTCAAAATGGACGTCCGTCCCCCCGAGTTCGAACGCCCTTTCCAGAAGAAGGTCGACTAAAGGCCCCGGCCCGACCACATCGATCAGACTCGTCAACTCCTCCTGCAAGGCTCGTTGTCGAGCCTCCGGTGGAAGCTCTTCGATCGACGCTTGAGGGGCTTCCAACGAAATTTGGGAAGTCGAAGCGTCTTGGGTTTCGGCAGTTCCTTCATCCTCGCTTTCCGATTGCGAGCTTTTATTGATTTCGGACGGATCCATGGTTGGTTGCTTCCATTCAGATTCAAAGACAAGGGGAAACTTCGCTTTCGAAACTTCCATCAATTTGGAGCGTTCATCAGAAGGAACCCCACGATGGCCGCCAAAGCCGAAAGCACCAGGAATCCCCACGCGACAATGGGGATTCGCCGCCAAATCGAAGCGGGTGGCGTCGGCCGCGTGACTCCACGTTCCGCTTCCTGATGGGAAAGTGAGACGGGAACCGCAACGATCTGCTGGGCTTTTTCGGATGTCCCCACGATGTTCCAGACTTTGTCCAGTGAAGCGATCGTCAGAACTTCCAGAACGACCGGGTGAGTGCAAATGACAGCCATCTTTCCGCCTTGTGTGCGGACATCTTTCCACAACCGCACGAGCATCGCCACCGCCGAACTGCCCAGATAGGTCAGCGGGGTCAGATCAACAACAAATGCCGGATGGTTCAGTTTCCGCAACTCCTCCGAGGTTTGATCTCCAAAGGTATTCACGGAGTCCCACGTCGCGTTCATCATTTCTGGGCGAAGTGTAAGTGTGACGAGTTTCCCATCGCACTTCATTTCACATGGACTTCCAACAGCGTTCAACAGCATCCCTCCCGAATCAGATCGAACCCCTATTTCATTTTGCGAACCCGGAATTCGCAACCCAACCGATTTCGATGCATTCCCCCGAGGCAAATCAGACAACGCTTTCGGTTTTCTCGGCGAGTTCAAGAGAATCCCGAGGCTCACTCATCCAGAATGTGAGAATTCCTCCAACCATGATCAGTCCACTCACGACGACAAACGGAATCTCAAAAGGCAACCGATCAATCGCCAGTCCGACAAACGGCGAAAAGAGAAACGGTATCGCGAAACACAAACTCATGGTACTTTGATACCGAGGGTGATCCGGTGTCTCAACCAGTTCCAGAGTGTAGTTCAAGATCGCCTTCATTGTGACCGGCACCAAGCCGAGAAACACGAATGTCAACCAATACCAGCCTGGTGTGAGGGGACTCAAACCATTCACAAAGGACATTGCGATTAACGGGGTTGCCGCACTGGCGAAGACGGCAATCCGAATCGCGAGGCGATTTCCAAACTGATCCGCCACCCATCCAAGAATCGGGCTCAAAATCCCCACACTGATGTTCTGGGCCACGACCCAGATGATCAAGTCGGCAGACGATGTCCCCAGCTGTTCACGTCCGAGCCATTGGTAATGGGGAAAGAGCAAAAACGATGTGATGAACAGCATCGCCACCCGAGCCGCCCGCCGAAAAGCCCGGTCTGTCCGGTATGTCTTCCAGGCCTCCTGGAACGGTTTCGTCAAATGAAAAGGGCGTGCCGTACCGTCGTCATCCCGAGTCTCCGTGCAAAACAATGCCACACATCCGGCGATCAGGAATGCGCCCCCATTGAACAGGAACACCTGTGTGAATCCATCTTGATTCGGAAGCATCAACCAGGGACGCAAGAATCCCAATGCCGCAGTCACCGCTCCCAACGACCCGACGATTCCCCCGATCCCCAATAGCAGCCCTCGACGATTGGGGCGGATCAATTTTCCTTGCAACGTTCCGAATGCCAGCTGATTGAGTCCAGTCGCGGAGAAGAAGTAGAAATACAACACGAGAAAAAGGACCGGCATCCACCACTGTCGGCGGTCCTCCAACTGCCACCAGAGCAGCGACAGGAGCAGAAATGGCCACGCCATCTGCAATGCCGTCAAGACGAGGATCGTTTTCTTCAGAGGGCGGGTCCTCATCCAGTCGGAGAACAGGAGTGGCGGAACGCTCTGCCCCAATCGACTCAAAATGGGAAGTAAACCGCGTAACCAGCCGGCCCCCGAGATCGCATCCATGAAGGCTGGCATAATCACCGACTCGGTTTTGAAGATCCACCCGATTCGCAACACAACATTCTGGACGGCGAGAACAGAGAGATTTCGCCGCTCATGCCGCGTCACGACATCATCAGGGCTCATCTCGGATGATTGTCGGGGGACCATCAATCGTGCTCAAGGGGACTAATGCGTGCCGTCGCGAGGCCGCCGAGTGATGCGAGACGGGTTTCGACATCGGAGGTGGGATCACCAACTCTCCTACCGAGTTGAACGTTGGACGTCAACGTGATCGGATCGAACTTGTCAGTTTTTCTCTTCGCGAAAATCACAGCCAACAAATTGAAGTGACCGACCATCGACTTCGCGGGGTAACCCAGATCCGGGATTCGTGATGCCGGGTTCCAAGTCGGTTTGCCCGATTCCCCGGAAAAGTCGAGAGCAGAGTTGACCGAGAGGCGGAGCGAGCGGAAAATCCAGATTACTTCGAGTTCCTCTTCCGAAAAGAATTGGGAAGTTGAGGCTCGCGATCTTTTCCTTTCCCGATCGATTTCTCCAGACACGGAGTCGCCGCATGCCTGGCGCAGGCGCTGGTTACAGTCACCTCCATCAACTTCTCATTCGATTGAAAGAAGTACGGGACAAGTTGACTCGGGGACCTCGGCAGATTCAAGTCCGTCGGCGAAAGATCGAGGAAGCTCAAGCGGTCGTTGTTCAAAAAGAGGCGGAACTCAAAGAGATCCGTGCCGCGTCGGATCGAAAAAACCTGGAATTGCGGTCCAAAGAAGTTCACCTGGAGGGACTTCAGACCAAACTCAATCAAGCGACATCCAATAAAGAATTCGATATCATTCGAGGTCAAATGCAGGCGGACAACGCCGCCAAAGCGGTCCTTGAGGATGAAGTTCTTGAGTCCCTGGATCGTGCGGATGCGTTACAAGCGGAAATCGTTGGGTGCAACGCTTTAATCGGGGAAATGGAAGACGATGCCCGGTCGTTTGCGAATGATTTCGAGAAACTCGCGGTGACGCTCCATGAACAGGAACGGCAGCTTCAGGCCGCGATCTCGGACGCTGAAGGGGTGATTCCCGGTCCGATGAAGGAGCAATATCGTCGCCTCGTTGACGCGTACGGGGCCGATGGGATGGCTTCCGTCGAAAAGGGAGTCTGCAACCATTGCTTCGTCAATCTCACTCCCCAATTGGAAGTGGTCGTACAGAGCGGAAAATTGATTGTTTGCCATTCGTGTGGGAGGTTGTTGTATCCGAGTTCGGAAACGTAACCACTCCACATGCCCGTCCCATCAAAGAGATCCTCCGTCAAGGACGAAAAGAACTCAGAAACGCGAAATGCCAAGCTCCGAGTCCCATCCGTAGATCCACCTCGATGGTGTCTCATGAAATCAACTGTGATCCACCCAGAGTGACGCTTGCAGATGTCTCGATTCGACGGTTCCCCGCAGCCAGTCGACCATTCGACTTGAAGTGCTCTCTCACGAATGAAACATCAGTTAATTCCCCAAAACGCCATCTCGCATTTTCTCTCGCGAATCGTTAAACCATGTGCCGATTGCGTGTCCATTTTTGAGGGAACCATGAGCCAACGTCTGTTTAACTTTTCCGCAGGTCCGGCCGTTTTGCCCGTCGAAGTGCTTGAAGAAGCCCGCGACAACATGTTGTCGCTCGGGGACACGGGGATCGGGATTATGGAGCATTCCCATCGTGGGAAGGCGTTCGTCGGGGTCCTCGCTCAGACGGAAGCCGACTGCCGAAAGGTGGGAAATATCCCCGACAACTACCGCGTTCTGTTCTTGCAGGGCGGCGCGTCATCGCAGTTCTTTACAATCCCGATGAACTTCCTTTCGTCAGGGGACACGGCGGACTATCTCGTCACCGGGGCCTGGTCCAAGAAAGCCGTCTCGCAAGCGAAGAGGTTCGGGACTCCCCATGAAGCCGCTAGCAGCAGCGACCGCAACTTCTCTTACATCCCCAAGACGGCCAGCTACTCCGACAATCCCAAGTACGTTCACTTCACATCGAACAATACGATCTTTGGGACGCAGTGGGCCGCTGAACCGGAGCCCCCGAGTGGAGTCCCGCTGATCTGCGACGCCAGCAGTGATATCTTCTGCCGACCGATTGATGTTCAGAAGTATCGCCTCATCTATGCTGGAGCACAGAAGAATCTGGGACCATCGGGCGTGACACTGGTCATCATTCATGATGATCTGGTGAAGGCTGGGGCACTCGACATTCCGGAAATGCTGCAGTACCGGACGCATGCTGAGAATGATTCTTGCTATAACACGCCCCCAACATTTGGCATTTACATCATGGGGCTTGTCTTCCAGTGGATTCTGAAGCAGGGCGGTCTGGAGAAGGTCGAACAGGCCAACCGCGAGAAGGCGGCCGTGTTGTATGACCATCTCCGAGAAAGCCCGCTGTTCGAAGCGACTGCCGATGAGGACAGCCGGTCTCTCATGAACGTCACGTTTGTCACCGGCAATCCCGATCTCGACGCCAAGTTCATCGCCGCCGCCAAAGACCAGGGGTTCGATGGCCTCAAAGGGCACCGCAGCGTCGGCGGAATGCGTGCCAGCATCTACAACGCCTTCCCGAAACAGGGCGTCGAAGAACTGGTGAAGTTCATGAAAGACTTCGAATCGCAGAACGGCTAAATCGCCGACGAACAAATGCCGTTTCGACAGCGTCTTCCGGACGCTGAAGCCCCCGAGATTCACGCTGACATTCCCGAAATGTGACCGACCGGGATCATTCATCGCCGAAGATGGATGATTCACCGTCGGCGTGGTAACATCCGAATCGGCGTCGCCGTTTTTCGTGATCATCTCGTTGCGAACCCATTTGTGTGAACAACACAAACGTTTCGCGTGTCCCGATTTCCGTGGACGCTCAGTCGAGCGGCTCAATTATTCCCTGCGAAGGAGACTTCCTTGTTGACGTTCTTAAAAATGGTCGGCGCGGTCGTGGTCGCCTTCATCATTTGCGTGGCGTTGTTGTACGTGTGGATTCGCTGGAAGATACACTCCTTCGCCCAGAATCTCTCCGACTCGTTTGAGGGAGCGCTGAAAGGAATCGGAGCCGCGGCGATGGGAGGCGTCCCCCCACTGCGAATTAAACTTCTTCGGCTACAGAACCATGAATGGACGATGTCGGAGAAAATCCGCGAATACACGGAGAGCTTTAAGTCCGCCGGCTATCAGATGATCGGCGACTTCGACGTGGAGCCGGCGATGATGGAACTCCGGGCGTTTGTCCATCCCGGGGACTCGGCCTATGCGGTGATCTATGAACATCCCATCGCCGGGATCTGGTTTGATATCTATTGCCACCGAGCGGACAATTCCGAGTCGTACACGATGTCCACGGGAAAACCGGACCTCCTGGACCACGCGAAGGAGCATCCCATCGTGAACGTCACGGATCTCACAACTCCCCAGAAGGTCCATTCCAAGTTTCTGGAGAAACGGCCGGCCGGGGCTTGGGCTGAGGTGACGGCGGCCAACTTCGTCAAGCAGTTTCAGGATGCCTATGCCCGGGGGATGGACTGGCGACTCCAGCGTGGCGGGCCAACTCGCGATGAAGTCAAACGGATTGCCCATCGTGATGGAACGGAGTTCAACGAGGAGTCTGTTGAGATGATCCGGGCCGCGTGGAAGGGACAGGCTGCGATTCACTACGAAGAGGAACTGTTCGACAAGTTCCTTGAGCAATCGGCTATGTCCGCGAGCGAATGGGAAGACATTCGCGACCGGTTGATGTTCGTGCATGAATACACCCAGCCGGACCAGATCTACGATCATTTGCGGTTGTACGAATTTGAAGACGAGTGCGAAGAGGACGAACTGGATGACGAGGGCTACGGTCCGCAGATGCGGACCATCCGCGAGGAATGCCGGAAGAAGGGCCCGCGCGACGCCTTTAAGACGCTCAAGCAGAAGTTCGAGCGACACGACGTTGAGTACCGGGCGACCTTCGATGATCCGATCGAGGCCGATGTCTACGTGGGGCCAGATGTGGATTACTGATTGGTTCTCGGACTCTAGGCGGCGTTCCGAATCAGGGAATTGGGGGTTGGGTTTCGGGATTCGGGAATCGGGAATCACTCGCCTGTGTCGTGTTCAGGTCCGATTAGTCGCCAACGTCGAGTTTCAACGTGAGAGCCGAGGACGAGCGCGCAAAAATAGTGGCTCTCCGTCGTGTTGCAATTAGACTTCAGGGACGAACCCTCGTTTCATCCTCCAGAGAAGTCGTTGCGACATGGCCAAAGTTTGGGAATCTCTTCGTCGGTTTTTCTCTCGTGATTCCCGGGGAAACGGAGGCGTCAGCGGTGCTTGGGTGATTGCCGTCTGGGATTCGTGGCGGACCAGCTTTTGGTTCATTCCATCAATCGCGACGGCGTTCGCGGTGCTTGCGGGAATTCTGCTACCGGTCGTGGATGAAAAATTTGGCGACCCGATTTTGGAGGCGTTCCCGTTTATCGAGACTACCAGCTCCGCGTCGAGAACTACCATTGCCGCGATGGCCGGGGCGCTATTTACGGTCACTGGTGTGATTTTCTCCGTAACCATGGTCACGCTGTCACTGACAACCTCTCAATTTGGGCCACGACTGCTAAGGACGTTTATGGACAACAGCGTCTCCCAGATCACTCTGGGTGTCTTTTTGGCGACCAGTGTGTACTGTCTGCTGGTGCTGCGAGCCGTGCGGACAGTCGAAGGGGAAGTCTTTGTCCCGAACGTTTCGACGGCCATCGGCGTGCTGGCTTCGGTCTCCTCGCTCGTTCTACTGATCGTTTTCGTTCAATTCGTGGCGAACTCGATTCAGGCCGAAAATGTCATTCGCGCGGTTGCGGATGATCTGCGGTACGCAATCAACACGCTGTATCCGGAGCCAATTGGGGAAGGGGAGGAGGTGGACCGGCCTTCCGCCAATAGTGATCCGGGCGAGGTGTTTTCCCCCCAGTCGGCGACAACGCTCTATTCGGACTATGAAGGCTACGTCCAGGGAATCGACATCCCCTCGGCGATGGAGTCGGCTCGAAGTGTCGATGGAACATTAAAACTGCTCAGGCGGCCAGGGGATTATGTCGCCATCGGAATCCCAGTGTTGGCGATTGAGAGTCAGGAAGAGATCTCTGAACACAAGCGTGCGGAACTGCTCGGAGCTTTGATTGTGGGTCGGCGCCGGACTCCCCGGCAAGACCTGCTATGCGCGGTCGACGAACTTGTGGAGGTCGCTGTTCGGGCTTTGTCACCAGGAATCAACGATCCTTTCACCGCGATGACATGTGTCGATGCCCTTTCGGGATGTCTTCACCTGATGGCGGGCCGAAAGATTCCATCGCCTTACTGTTACGATGATGACGGCACCATCCGTGCGCTAGTCGAACGTGTCACCTTTGACGAGGCGATGTCACATGCCTTTGATTTGATTCGACACGACAGTCGGGATAGTCCTGTTGTGTTGCGTCGGTTGCTTGAGGCTTACGCTCGAATACTCAAAGGGACCAAGCGACGGACCGATCAAATCTGCGTCCGAATGCATGCCAAATTGGTCGTCGAAACGGCGGAGCAATTCTGCCAGGAGAGGTACGAAGTCGATCGAGTTCGTGAGGCGTACGCCCTTGCCTTTCCCGGGTTGGCAGCCTCCCCGTGACATTTTGACAACGCTGACGAAGCCAAGATGAGGCGACTTCCCAATCGCGTTCTGGGGGCTGAGTGATCAAGGCGGGAGTGCCAGGTTGCTTCGTGCTGCCGTTATGGCGATAGAAAAGTTGACCAAGGCAGGTAGGCCCATTTCCAAGCAGTGACTTGGGGGACTTGGAGGACTTGAGATTGGCGCATGAAGAAACCCGGCAATGTCAGGAAAGGGCATCCTTGCCAAGTACCATCCATGGGAATCGAGTGTGGGGCTCGATGGGTGTTGAGTGTTGCTTTCCTGTCACTGCCGGGCGGGCTGTGCATTCGTGTGGGAAATGGTCCCATTGTCAAACGAAGAGTGTCGCGTTCCACCTGAAGTGAGACGTCGAAGAACCTTCGATGAGCAGGCCAACAAGCCTGCGAACGAGGGTCGAGTCCCGATCAATTCAGGGGTGTTGACAACACTAATTCGAGAGTTCTCGGAACAGGTCGCCGAACTCGGGCATGTCACTTTTGAGTTGCTCGAGCCAAGCTTGGGGATTCCAGATTTCGACGCAGATCACCGCGCCGACCACCATGACGTCTCCCCCTTTCTCGACATCCAGGAATTCCCGGAATCCCTCGGGGATCAGGAGTCGAGACCGGTTCGCCAACTTCACGTCGCAGGTTCTCGTGGAGAGAAGTCGGCCGAATCGCTGGACGTCGGTCCATCTCTGTTCCATCCGTCCGGCTTGGATCTTCCCCCGGATCAGTGACATGCCGTCGCTGATCCGTTGACGCCAGTCAGCAGCCCTCCAGAGGCTGAGACATCCGTACCGTTCCTTGGCGAGGATCGTCTCGCCGGCGTCATCCGTAATCTCGGTCGCGAACTCTGCGGGGAGCGTGAGTCGAAAGCGGTCGTCCAGCGCCCTGCGAAATTCTCCGGTCAAAAATGTTTTCGGAGGTTCGGGCATCCGGCACCAGGACGTTCAAAGTGAATCTCACCGCGATCAGTGTATTGGGTTTGTTTCCCACAATCAATTGTTTTCAAAGATCAGTTTGGGCGTGTTTCCCACGGCGGTGATATTAACTCCCGGTTCTTCCCGGTCAATCAGGTTCGGGGGATTTTCCCGGTTTTTCGGGGAATATTGCCCAGCGATAACCTAACGTGTTGACCGACTGCAACTTGCAGAGAATGGACGGGAGTTTCACGGGTCTGTCGCGAAACAGTCGACCGCCCACTACGATGTGCGTCCAACCACTTGGAACACAGAGCTCAACACGGGAAAACGCATCGTGATCATTGGTGTGACCACTGAGAATTTTCCGGGCGAACGGCGGGTCGCTTTGGTCCCGGCATCCGTCTCGACCCTCCGGAAAATGAACAACGAAGTCCTCGTCGAGCGGGGGGCCGGGATCTCCGCCGGCTTTCCCGACGCGGCCTACGAACAAGCGGGCGCGAAGCTCGTCAACGATCGCAACGAAGTCATTCGTAGCGCCGAAATTCTGCTCCAGGTGCGAGCGGCTGTGGCCAATCCCGAGCAGGGGCAAGCCGACATCGATCAGCTGAAATCGGGGCAAATCCTGATCGCTCAGTGCGATCCGCTCTCGGACGCTCAGAAAATGGTCTCCCTTGCGGAAAAGAACGCGCTGATCTTCGCTTTGGAGATGGTGCCGCGAATCACGCGCGCTCAGAGCATGGACGTATTGTCGTCCATGGCCACCATTGCCGGATACAAAGCAGTTCTTCTCGCCGCGAGCCATTTGCCGCAGATGTTCCCGATGATGATGACCGCCGCCGGGACACTCGCTCCGGCTCGTGTCTTTATCGTGGGGGCTGGTGTGGCCGGGCTGCAGGCGATTGCCAGCGCCCGTCGGATGGGAGCCGTCGTCAACGCTTATGATGTGCGACCGGTTGTGAAAGAGCAGGTCGAAAGCCTTGGGGCGAAGTTCGTGGAAATGGAACTCGAAGGGGGGGAAGGCTCGGGCGGATACGCCAAGGAGATGGGCGAAGAGTTTCTCAAAAAACAACGGGAGATGATGCTCAAGGTCCTCGCGGAGAGCGAAGTGGTCATCACCACGGCCGCCGTTCCCGGGAAGAAGGCTCCGTTGCTGGTGACGGAAGAAATGGTCGAAGCGATGCCACCCGGGTCCGTTGTCGTCGACCTTGCCGCGGAACGCGGTGGGAATTGTGCCCTGACGAAGCCTGGGGAGACCATCGAAGTCCATGGCGTCACCATTCTCGGACCGCTCAATGTGCCATCTGACATTCCGAAACACGCCAGCCAGATGTATTCGAACAATGTCACAACCTTCCTCAAACTGCTCATCAATAAGGAAGGCAAGCTGACGCTGAACTTGAGTGATGAGGTCGTCAAAGGGACGCTGGTGACCCATCAAGGACAGGTGGTCCACCCGCTCGTTCGACAGGTCGCTGGCCTTCCGGAGGAGATCGAGAAAGCGGCTCCGCCTGAGCCGGAACCGCCGGTCGAAGAATCGACAGATTCGAACTCTTCGTCCGATGACAACGGGGACACCTACCGGTTGCAGTCGTAGTTGCCACCTCATCATTCCAACCCCGCTATTCCCCTCTTTCGAGAGTGAAACGGATACCCAAACATGTTTGCCACAACTTGGATTCCCTTGCTGGCTGAGAACACTGAGTTCATCGAGACGGCAATCGCCGGATCGGGATCATCTCTAATCACGGGACTCACCGTCTTCGTGCTCGCCGTGTTTGTCGGCTTCGAAATCATCACCAAGATCCCCCCCACGCTGCACACGCCGCTGATGTCGGGGTCGAATGCGATTTCGGGGATCACCGTCGTCGGAGCCGTTCTCGCGGCCGGGGCGGAGCAAAACGATTTTGCCACCTTCCTTGGGTTCCTCGCGGTGGCGTTGGCGATGGTCAACGTTGTCGGCGGTTTCCTCGTGACCAATCGCATGTTGCAAAAGTTCCGCCGTTAAGACGTATTGCGTTTGTGATTGGACTGACTTTCCGTTTGAGTGACTTTCCTGGATCGCTTCTGTGACCATTCCCCACACTGTCATTGAATTTCTGTATCTCGTCGCCGCGACGCTGTTCATTCTCGGTTTGAAGGGGATGACCCGCCCGAAAACGGCCGTTCGCGGGAACCTGCTCGGCGCCTGCGGCATGCTCGTGGCCGTCGTCGCGACGCTGTTCAACGTGATCGGTTTTGCCTGGATCCTCGCAGGGATGATTCTTGGTGGAGCGGTCGGGGCGTATATCGCCCTGACGATCAAGATGGAAAAGATGCCCGAGATGGTCGGCCTCTTGAATGGCCTCGGCGGCGCGGCCTCCTTCCTCGTGGCTGGGGCAGAGTTTTATCGGCAGTGTACACCCATCGAAGTTCCGGAAGAGGGATGGACTTCGTATCCGCTGGTCACCGCCTTGAAGGATACCAATCTGACGACCTATGTTCCTGCCGAGTTTCTTTCCGTCGATGCACTGATCGCCACAGCGCTCTCCGGCATTATCGGGGCGGTCACTCTGTCCGGAAGTTTTGTGGCATTCGCGAAGTTGGCCGAACTGTCCTTTGTCAAGAAGATGAAGCCGCTTCCTCAGCAGCAGATTATCAACGCCGCGCTGGCCATTGTGATCCTGCTGGTCACCATCTGGATGGTCAACTCTCCCGGGCAATTTCAGTATTGGTTGATCGTGATCCTGGGTCTGGCGCTCGGCTATCTGCTCACGATTTCCATTGGCGGAGCCGACATGCCAGTCGTGATTGCGTTATTGAACTCGTATTCCGGATTGGCCGCGGCGGCGACCGGATTCGTCCTGTCCAACAACGTGTTGATCATCTCCGGTTCGCTCGTCGGAGCGTCGGGGTTGATTCTCACGAAGATCATGTGCGACGCGATGAATCGCTCGCTGCCGGCTGTGTTGTTTGGTTCCTTAGGCCCAACGGCCGATGGACCCTCCGCCGATGAAGTCTATGCCACGGTCAAATCGACCTCCGCCGACGAAGTCGCGATGATGCTGGATATCGCCCGTCGCGTCGTGATTGTTCCGGGATACGGGATGGCCGTCGCCCAGGCCCAGCATGCGGT
>JAGQQQ010000553.1 GCA_020426125.1 Planctomycetaceae bacterium | reverse complement strand
CATCGGCGTCCATTGTCGATTGAGAGCCTCCCTACAGGACTTTCGCTGAGGGAATGGCTTCTTGTGCCTGCGGCACCCACCCGATTCTCGGGTGGGCCACCCTGCCTGGAACGGCGTCATCTACAATCGTGGAAATCCTCGTGAATCGCCGCACGGGACAGTCAACGACCATCCAATTCTGTTCTCCGCACTTTCGATTCTTTGGATCTACAGTGGAATAGAAACCGGACTGTTGTTGTCAGCACTGCTTGGATTGCACCGTCCGAATGTGAGCAGCGGAGTGGCTGATGTCGAATCGCCGCAACTTGGATCAACCGATTCACCTGAATAGTCCAACTCCGCTCAGTTTTCGGGGAGAGTTGCCTTGGCGGGAGCGCCCCCGCCACCCGTCCGCGTGTCAGTGATGCGACAAAGGCAGAAAACGGGCGACTGGTAGCACCCGGTCAGAATGGGACATGCAGAAGTCATCAGGCTCGTTGAAGGAGAGCGGGGCGGTGGCTGGAGTCCTTGTCGAGGGCCGCTTTCTCGCGTTAGGGTAACGATGAAATTCTCAGCCGAAGTTCTCGTTCCCGGTCGGGGTGGTCTGGATGTTTGGATTTCTACGCGGATCGCGGCGGCACACCGTGTATCGGCAGGTCTATGCGCAGTGCTGTCAGTGGCAGCATGCGGAGTTTGGGCTGTCGACGCTTCCGGCTCTCAGTTATGAAGCGGTCTCGTTGTATCTCCTTTGCTTGGATGCCGGGCAGGTGCCGCGCCCGGATGAGGGGGATCCTCTTTGCTGCCGTCTGCGGCGCAGGACTCAAGTCATCGAAGCGGAGCAGGCTCCGATTGGTCGGTATTGCGTCGCGAGCGGAGTGTATTTGGCTCAGATTAAGTTGGAAGACGACTTGCGTGATGCCGGGTCCATCGTCTCGCGTTTCCTTCTCTGGTGGTATGGTCGCCGCTTTCAGCGAGCCCGCGAGATCCTCACCGCAGACAATCCCGAATTACTTCAAAACCTGCGTCAGCGGATTGACGACCATCTGGAACTGGAGTCGGCGAGGACACGGCTCCCCCTCGCGGAGTATGCGACCCCGACAGGTGAGGCGTTCGGCGAGTTGTTTGCGTCGGTGACACCGTTACTCCCAGGCGGAAGCGAAGACCTCGTGGGCTCGTTTCGTCAGATCGGCCAACTGGTGGGGAAGGCAATTATCCAGTTTGACTGTGCTGCGGACTGGTGGCGGGACGCCCGGACGGGGCAGTTCAATCCGGTGCGGAGTCGACAGGAGGCTGATGAGGCGCTCGTCGATGCAGCCGATTCTCTGATCAAAGCCGCTGAACGGTGCCGATTCTGGTGGGGCCACGAGAGCGAATCAGCGCGACTCTTTTCTGGTCGGGCACGCAGTCTATTAGAGCGACCAAGAACGGACGCCTTGAGACTGGCGGCACTTGAGCGGGCGGGGCTGACACGCGAGCCGGGGTACACCTATGCCTTCTGCGATGGCTGTGATTGTGGCGGGTGCGACTGCGGCGGTTGTGATTGTGCGGGGTGCGATGGTCCCGGTTGCGAGGCTGGCGGCGGCGTTGACGCCGCTTCTGGATGCGGCGAGTGCTGTATTGTGGTGCCGATTGATTGTTGCTGTTGCTGGGAGTCCTCGTCCCAGTCGAAGTCCCAGGCACAAAAGCCTGATCAGAAATCGCCGACACCAAGGGATGCGGTGCCGTCGGCCGATCTGATTGGCAAGGTTGGTGTTGCCATCACACAATTGACACCGGCTGGCGTTGTCGAGGTCGATGGGCAAAGATACGCAGCGACGGTCGAAGGCCCATCGCTTGATTCCCAAACGCCGATTGTGGTGTTGACGAACAATGCCCATGGCTTGGTCGTCAGGCACCACCTGAGTTCCGAGGAGACCCCATGAGACTGCTCGCTGTGAGAACGCTCCCCATCTTCGTTGTCTGGTTGTCCTGTTTCGGGACGGCATCATTGGCAGCGGCGGAGCGGCCGAACTTCATTGTTATCCTGTGCGACAACCTCGGATACGGGGACGTCGGCTGCTACGGCTCAGGACTGCACCGGACTCCGCACGTCGACAAACTTGCCGCTGAAGGAATGAGGCTCACCAGCTTCTATGTTTCCAGCGGAGTTTGCACTCCGTCGCGAGCCAGCCTGATGACGGGATGTTACCCCCGGCGAATCAACATGCATGTATCGGACACGGGCGGATGGGTGCTTCAGCCGGTCGCTGCGAAGGGGCTGAATCCCAGCGAAGTGACGATCGCCGAAGTGCTCAAGACGGCCGGATACGCCACGACGATCATTGGGAAATGGCACCTCGGGGACCAGCCGCCGTTTTTGCCGACGCGGCAGGGGTTCGACTCATACCTGGGGATTCCGTATAGCGATGATATGACTCCTCGCGAGGGGAAGCCGTGGCCGCCGCTGCCGTTGATGAAGGATGAACAGGTCCTCGAAGCCGGCGTGGATCGGGATCTGTTGACCAAGCGGTATACGGAAGCCGCTATTGATTACATCAAGGAGCATCGTGAGGAACCATTCTTTCTGTATCTTCCGCACGCGATGCCGGGGAGCACGCAGCATCCGTTTGCGAGCGAGGAGTTTCAGGGGAAGAGCCAGAACGGTCCCTGGGGGGACTCGGTCGAGGAATTGGACTGGAGTACGGGCGAGATCATGTCCGCCTTGAAACGGCTCAACCTCGACAAGAAAACTTTGGTCATGTGGATGTCTGATAACGGGGCTCCCCGTCGAAATCCGCCGCAGGGGAGTAATCTCCCGTTGAAAGGCTGGGGCTACGACACGAGCGAAGGGGCGATGCGTGTTCCGGGGATTTTCCATTGGCCGGGACAGATCCCCGCTGGCGTCACCAGCGACGAGGTCTGCACGTCGATGGATCTGCTGCCAACCTTCGCCAAACTCGCTGGGGCTTCGTTGCCTGATCATGAGATCGATGGCCGGGATATCTGGCCGGTGATCTCGGGCGAACCGGGAGCGAAGTCGCCCCACGAGGCGTTCTATTACTATTTCACGGACCAGCTGCAAGCGGTCCGTTCGGGCGACTGGAAGTTGTACCTTCCGCTCGACGGCAAACGCATCCGGGGCAACCGACGGGAGCCGCACAAGGCGGAACTCTACCACCTTGGCAATGACGTCGCGGAGGAGAAGAACCTTGCAGAGGAGCAACCAGCGATTGTGCGTCGGCTGATGTCGCTTGCGGAGAAAGCCCGCGAGGAACTCGGCGACAATGACAATCCCGGCACCGGCCAACGCCCAGCGGGGGACTATGAGAACCCGCAACCGCTGGTGAAGAGCGGCAATTAGCGTCTTTCAGATTCTAATTCGCGCACGGTGCGTGCATGATACTGGTCGTCGTATCATGTTTTCAGTGCAGGAATTAGGAACCAGGAATGAGGAGGAACACGATGGGGGAAGTGTGGATTCTCCACGTCCCGAACCCCTAACCCCGAATCCCTCGCGGCCTCAATCAGTTCTCCTTTTTGGTTGCGGCCACAAGGCCGCGCTAGGGTTTGTCGTGATCAGAAGTCAGCAGATTCTGACATCGTTTCGCCGGTGCCCTTCGGGCACTGTTGATCGCTCGTTAAAACCCATAGCGAGGGTTGTGGGTGCTGAAGTCGGTGTCGGTCAGGCCGATGTTGGTTTTGATGTCGGTGTAGAGATAGTCCTCCACCAGGACCGGTTCTCGTTCCCGCCGACCGGGGAATTCGTACTGCTGCACACGGATCGGGAGTCCTGTATCAGAAGCAATGTAAAGCCGGGACAACTGGAATTTGACTCCTTGGGCCGGAGTTTTGTGAGACGACTCGATGGCCTTGCAGGAGGTCGAGCCGATGCGGGCGTTGGGATAGTAGTTGACGGTCATCCCCGTTAGTTTGGTCTCTTCGAGCCATTGCTCCAGAAGGGAGGCGACGAGGTTCCGCATCCCAATCATGGTGACCGGGTAGCGGTTGTCGGCCATTGCGTAGGAACCGGTGGGATCGAGCGAAATCGTCCCCGCCAGACCGGCGAAGCCCACATCGTGGGCCTGGAGTTTGCCGCCGTTTTGGCCGGCATTGTAGATCACTTCCCGACCAGCACTCGGCTTGAGGAACTTGAGATAGACGCTGAAGGGGTTCTCGCGAAGCTTTAAGTCCATCGTCGCGTCGACGACTTTCCGGCCGACCCGTTCTCGTTTAATGAATGTCGCTTGATAGTCATGAATGTCTTCGAGGGCATTCATGGATTCCGTTGCCATTTCCAGGGCGGGAACCAGCGGATGGGCGGGTGGGGCCTCATCCACCCGTGCGGCGACATCGGTGCGATCCGCGAAGAGTTGCTGACCGACGAAGGCTCCGGCTCCGAGTGCTGTCGCGACGGCGGCGGAGTTGACGAGAAATCCGCGGCGATTCAAAAGATTACCCATGCGACTCATCGCTCCATCTCATTTGGCAGGGGAATTGGGGCGCGGTTTCAGCAAGCGCGAAGACGTGCCCCACTGCAATCATCGGCGGAGGGCGGGGCGAACTTGTTGGTGATTGGGCCGATTCCGACCGTTGGGACGGTCGTGCCCCGAAAACTCTGCCACGGCACCATCTCCCCCGTCATACAGACGTTCTGTTTGGGAAACTCTTCCCAAATTCTGTGAAGTCACATCTCGCTTTTTTGGAAATCGCAGCAAACTTCGCAAATCCGATGGGAGCCCGTGTACTTTGCAAACTCCGCGACCCTATAATCCTCCGGCGGCTTCCGATGGCCGTTCCTACCCCATTCCCGTAAATAGCGAACGCCACAAAGTTTGTGCGTTCCCTGTGCGGCGTCCTTCGAGTGTAAACTCAATCCAGGCGGAATGTTGTGCTCGCCCAACCGAGAAAATCCCGGCCCCAATCTCCTTGCTTGACGGCTCTTCCCGCGATGACGTTTTGTCTGTTTCTGGCGGCAAGTTGCAGTCGGGAAGATGGGATTCGTCAGTACACTGTTGCTCGGGAGGAATCGGCGGCACCGGTGACGATGGCGGCTCCTCCCGTCTCCTCGGGGAATATGGCGTGGTTCGTCAAACTGACCGGTCCGGAAGGGGACGTGAAGGACGCATTGGAGTCGTTCTCCCAGATTGTGGAAACTCTGAAGTTTGACGAAAGTGGAACTCCGAGTTACGACCTGCCCGAAGGTTGGGAATCGTCGGACGGTCCTCCCCCTCGGTATCAGACGATAACGAAATCGGGTTCGGATCCCACCTTAGAAATCACGCTGTCCGCTCTCCCGGCAGGCGCAGCAACGGATGAGTATCTGCTGGCCAATATCAATCGTTGGCGTGGCCAACTCGGGCTGGATGCGATGTCCGGCGACAATTGGAAGGAAACGGCTGAACAAGCCGGGGAAGTCCGCGTTGCGTCGGCAGCCAATCAGACGGTGGCCATGGTCCACCTGACCGGAACAACCAACGACTATGGTGACTCCCGGATGCTGGGAGCGATCGTGCTTCCACAGGGTGATTCGGCGGCCATGTCGCCTCCCCCCAGTCGTCCCAGCGGAGGTGCTCCGTCACCTAAGCTCACCTACGATGTTCCGGAAGGTTGGCAAGTCGCGCCGGGGAATTCGATGCGGCTGGCGTCTTTTCAAGCGGGGGAGATGGAATCTCCCGTGGACATCAGTGTGATTCGCCTCGCGGGCGGCGGAGACGTTTTAGGAAACATCAATCGCTGGCGTGGTCAGGTGAAGATGGATCCGCTCTCGGAAGAGACCTTGAAGGAGTCGGTGGAGACCATCAACATCGACGGGAAGGAAGCCGTTTACTCCGACATTCTGGGAGAAGAGACGTCGATTCTGGCGGCGATCCTCGAAGATGGGGAGGCGAAGTGGTTCTTCAAAGCGATGGGGCCGACTGATGCCATCGTCGCGGAGCAGGAGAACTTCAAAGCGTTTCTCGCCAGCGTCAAGTTCGCCGAAGAGTAATAACGGCAACGTCGCAAGATGCGGCTCAAGGATCCGAAGCGGGGCGTCCATGATCGTCGCCTCGCGAATTGAAACAAAGCCCAATCCGGATTGAGTGTGGATTGACCTATGAGTAACGAATCCGCGAGCAATGAATCCATGAGCAGTGAACGCGAACACAGCGACGACCTGGGTCTCGACGAGTTGAACAGACCATCATCGAGGAAAGAGCCGGCGACGTGGGAAAGGATCGTGCGCCCGCTGGCCTCGTTGAAACTGACGGTGGTCTTGTTTCTGCTGTCGATCTTTATTGTTCTCGCGGGAACCTTTGCCCAAGTCAACGCAGATATCTGGGACGTCATTCAGACCTACTTCCGGTTTGATGTGTCGAAGGTGTTCATTGCCGAGTCGCCGTATTTCAATGTGCGAGAGTTGTTCGTTTGGATTGAACCCTCACTGTTTTTCCCGGCATCGTTCTTTCCCAAACAGCCAGAATTTCCGCCTAGTCTCGCGTGGATGAAGGCCGTTTGGCCGAATGGCACCCCTGAGTTCTTGAAAGGGATCGGGATCTGGTTTCCCAAAGGTTGGGTGATTGGCTTCGCAATGCTGGCCAACCTGCTGGCGGCCCATTCGCTTCGTTTCAAGGTGCAAGCGAAGGGGAAACAACTGACGGCGGGATTGATCATCCTGGGGCTTGGGTGTCTGTTGACCTTCCTCGTCATCATCAGCGGTTCGAGCCCGGGGGGATTGCAGGCCAAGCCGATTCTCTCCTATTCGACAATCTGGTGGCTGACGCAGACGACACTCTTCGGACTGTGCGCGGTGACGATCTATGCGACCATCGCGGCCGGTTCTGAGAATCGTGGCCAGCAATGGCTGTTCGGCGTCGTGACCGCGATCCTGGCACTGGCCAGCGTCGCGGCGTTTGCCTGGGACGCCACTGACGAAGCGGCGATGCGAATCATGTATCAACTGATCAAGGCGACTTTTGCGTCGGTCATCTTGCTGGTCGGTTGTATTGCGGTGTTTAAGAAACGGGCCGGGATCGTTCTGCTGCATGCGGGCGTGATTCTGATGATGCTCTATGACGTTCTCGTCGGAGTCGCGCATGTCGAAAGTCAAATGCGCATTGAAGAGGGACAGAAGACCGCCTTCAGCCGGGACATCCGTGAAGTGGAACTGGCGGTGATCGAACCGGAAGGGGATCAAGACCGCGTGACCGCCATCGATGATTCGCTTTTGAAGGAAGGTTCGACCATCGAGGACGAGCGATTGCCGTTCAATATCGAAGTTGTGGAGTACATGAAGAACTCCGATCTCAAGCCGTTGCGGGCGATGCAGCCGGATGAGATTCCTGAGAACCCCGCCACGAAAGGGATTGGCCAGAACTTCATCGCCGAACCGGTTCGCGCGGCCGCAGGGACCGACACCAGCGGCGCGGTTGATATCCCGTCCGCCTATGTGCATCTGACCTCGAAGTCGGGCGACGATCTTGGAACGTGGCTGTTGACGTCCATTCCCGATGTCGCCCCGGGGATGCTTTCCGAGACGCAAGAGATTGAGGTCGAGGGGAAGACTTACGAGTTTGCGCTTCGGTTCCGGCGAATTTACCGGGACTACACCATCGCCCTGAACGACGTTCAAAAGAATGATTACCTCGGGACTGACAATCCCAAAGACTACTCGTCATACATCGAAGTGGATGATCCCGGTCGGAAGGCTTCGTTCGAGCACCGCATCTGGATGAACAATCCGATGCGGTACGCGGGCGAGACGTTTTATCAAAGCAGTTACATTCCCCCGGGCGCTCTGGGACGCGGCTCGAAAGAAGTGACCGTCTTGCAGGTGGTCAGCAATCAGGGGTGGATGACGCCGTATGTCTCGTGCATGGTCGTCGCCATCGGGATGCTCTATCACTTCGGACTGACGTTGCTCCGGTTCCTCAGCCGACGGGCACGAGGACAAGCAACGCCGATTCCCGTCCAGAAGTCGGACCCCCTCGACATGGACAATGCCTCGACCACTGAGTCGGGATCCGGATGGAAGGGAACCGTTGGCTGGGTGCTGGCAGCGGTGTTGGTCCTTGGTGTCGTCGGGACGTTCTATCGACTTGCCCAGCCTCCGAAACCCGAAGCCGGGGAGTTCGATGTCGCCGGGTTTGGGGACCTGCCGATGTGGTACAAGGGACGGGCGATGCCCATCGACACCTTTGCCCGGAATTCTCTGCTGCAGATCTCCGATCGACAGACTTTCAAAGATGAAAATGGGGACCGTCACTCCGCGATGGAATGGCTGCTGACGATCATGGCCGACACCGAGGCTGCCCGAAACTACAAGGTCTTCCGCATCGAGAACAGCGATGTGCGTGAGGCGATTGGACTCGAAAAGGAAGAGGGGCTCGCTTACTCGATCAACGAAATCACCGGACGCAACTCCGAAGGAGAACTGCTCGACCCCGAAGACACCGAGGAAGCGCCGAAGATTCAGAAGCTGATTGAACAAGCATCAGAAGCCTCGCGAACCGAGGCGGAGGATCGGACGATGTTCCAGCGGAAGATTCTGGAACTGGCGAACCGCGTTGTGTTTTACACCTTCCTTGAGCAAACGGTCGGCGTCCTGCCGCGACTCCCACAAGAGGATGCCGGTGGAGGAGGAGAACTCCTGCAGTTGGCTGGTCGGCAGGCTCAGTTCTATCGGTACATGCGGTTTGCGAAGGAGAGCATTCAAAACTTCGCCCGCGAAAACCGAGTGGGTCCGCTGCCGTTGATCGTGCCGATGCATTACGGAGCCGAGAGCGTTCCCCCGATCGAAGACCTTCAAGCCAAGTGGGAACCACTCGCGCTCGCCCATGTCTATGACCAGTTCTATGATGAAATCCCCAAAGACCTTTCTCCTGAAATGAAGCAGTTCGTGGAGTCGGTGGGGGATCGGCCCGATGCGCCGCCCGCCGTGAAGGACTTCGCCCAACTGCTGGAAGCGAAGGCCCCCCCCGCGATCCCGCTCTACACGAATATGCTGCAAGCCTATCGAGACGGAGACGCGGAGACATTCAATGCGGAACTTGGCAAGTATCAGGAGTTCCTGAAAAGCCACGACAAGGCCGAGGACTTGCCGCTGGCACGTGTGGATCAAGAGTCGCGTTACAATCGCGTGGGAGCGTTTAATCTCGTCTCCTGGTTGTACGTCGCGGCGTTCGTGCTGGCCGTCTTAGGATGGTTGTTTCTCCCCGAAATCTTCCAGCGATCCGCATTCTGGCTGCTCGTGACTCTCGCGATTTATCACTCGATCGCCTTGTGGCAACGGATCGAGATCTCGGGTCGGCCTCCCGTGACGAACCTGTATTCGTCGGCAGTCTTTATTGGATGGGCCGTTGTGCTCGGTGGGCTGATTATCGAACTCCTCACGCGACTTGGGGCCGGCAATGTGATCGCGGCCGTTGCGGGATTCTTGACGTTGCGGATTGCCGCCGGTCTCGCGGCGGATGGTGATACCTTCGTCGTGCTGCAAGCAGTGCTGGATACTCAGTTCTGGCTCGCGACGCACGTGGTTTGTATCACCTTGGGTTACGCGACCACGTATATGGCCGGCCTGTTCGGTGTCGTGTATCTCGTGTTCGGGGCCATCAATAGTGGCCGCGATCCGATGGACTACGTCGCGAAAGCGTGTGGAAGTCTCCTGCTCCTCGTCGCCGGTGCGGGAGGCGGATACTACATCGGCACGCAGGTTCCTGCGACGACCATGTCTCCGACGATTGCGGCAGTCATCGGCACACTCTCGGGAACGCTCATCTCCGGACTCGTGATCACGGGCGGCCTTCTCTGGGGATTTAACAATAAGATCAGCCAGGAACTGACGCGCATGACCTATGGCATCATCTGCTTTGCCACCTTCTTCAGTTTTGTGGGAACGGTCCTGGGAGGACTCTGGGCGGATGATTCCTGGGGACGGTTCTGGGGCTGGGATCCCAAGGAAAACGGAGCCTTGATCATTGTCCTTTGGAATGTGCTCGTGCTCCACGCGAAGTGGGACGGTATGATCAAAGCTCGGGGCTTGGCGGTCTTGTCCGTGCTCGGGAACATTGTGGTGAGTTGGTCCTGGTTCGGCGTCAACGAACTCGGTGTTGGCCTTCACTCCTACGGATTTACGGAAGGCGTCGTCCCCACGCTTGTTTCTTTCTGGGGGAGCCAACTCGCAATCATCGCGATTGGTTTGCTGCCCACAACGATGTGGTGGAGTTACAAGGCGGAAGAGAAACTAAAGAAGAGCAAGCCGCTTCGAACACAGGTTGCGACCTAGCGAGAGTTTTGGCTAACAACCCGAAATGAACGCCACATCGTCAATCGAATCGAACGCTCAGCAACTGCTAGTCGGTCGTCTTGCTCCTTCGCCTACCGGTGCACAGCATGTCGGAAATGCGCGCACTTACCTCATGGCATGGCTCTCAATCCGATCGCGAGGCGGACGAGTCATCATGCGGATCGAGGATCTGGATTCGCCTCGCGTGAAGGCGTGGGCAGTCGAACAAGCGATGGAGGATCTGCGTTGGCTCGGGCTCGACTGGGACGAAGGCCCGGATATCGGAGGCCCGAACGGCCCCTACGTTCAAACGCAACGGCTCGAATTGTATCGGGATGCCTTTGAGTCACTGCGTGTGAGTGAGCGAATCTACCCCTGCACGTGTTCCCGCTCCGACGTTCTAGCAGCCGCCAGCGCACCGCACGCCGGTCACGAAGGACCGATTTATCCAGGCACCTGTGCGACGCGGTCAGCCACCGACGCCGAATCGCTAAACGATCAGCCTTTCTCTTGGCGTTTCCGTACAACACCCACAAACCGTCGCCTTAATGATCTCTGTGTCGGCGAGAGTGACCTGAACCTGGCCACCGAATTGGGCGACTTCGTGATCGCGAAGTCCGACGGAACACCTGCCTATCAACTGGCGGTCGTCTGCGACGATCATGCGATGCAAGTGACCGAAGTGCTGCGCGGCGATGATCTGTTGCCCAGCGCGTTCCGACAGATCGAGTTGTACGACTTCTTCGGCTGGTCAGTTCCGCAATTCGCTCATGTTCCGCTAGTCATCGGACCGGACGGACGTCGCCTTGCAAAAAGGCATGGCGACACGCGACTCGCGACGTTGCGAGAGCAAGGCGTTCGTGCCGAGAGTCTGCTGGGGCTGCTGGCACAGTCGTGTGGTTTGCGACCGTCTCCTGATCCGACGACAGCTGGAGAGTTGCTCGCAGATTTCGATCTCGTGAAGCTTCCCCATGCTCCGTTCGAGTATCGTGACCAACTCGCCTAGCGTTGACTCTCGCCACCGTACCGTAATGGCGAATAGGGTGCCCGCGCGGTCCTAGAGGATGGCAGCGTCGGGCTTGGCAAAGGCAATGCGCGTAGCAAGTATTCGGTGGCTGAAGTGGCAGGAACTTGTAGTTCGCTTTGGGGAACCAACGCTCGTGCTATTGCGATACTCGGAATAAGCTCGGTCCGTGAATCGAGCAATAGATTCCCGCTCGTGCCAACCAGCAGTACGCCTTCCTGCCGCTCGTCGCACAAGCCGGAAAGCAGCAGGCCAGAATCGTCGATCTGGAATCCCAATGCCAACTGTCGATAACTCAACAGCGTGTCGGCTTGTTCGTCGCTGATGACGCTTGAGCCGAGCTTCAACGACTCGGCAGCAGCCGTCAGCAGCGAACGGCTGATGACGCCGCCATCCGAACTCAAAGCCCCTGCCGCTTCGACCAGCTTGCCACGTCGGAAGTTGGTATGGCTGAGGACCAGTTCGGCGGTGCCGCTTAGCTTGTGCGGAAACGGCGCCACGAGGCTGTCGAGGTCCACGCCACGGAATTGTCCGGCGATCTCGCCGTCCCAGCTTTCATCATCTTGCTGTACCCACGCCGTGCCTTGAAAATGGCTGTTCTCGCCGAGCGATCGCAGGGCGGGTAGATAATCGGACAATAAGGCACACGGCAAAGGCGTTCCGCCGGTGCGAATCTGCCAAGACGTCGATGCTTTGCCAGCATTGCGCTCGCGGGAGAGTTTAACTTGTGCCGGGCTGTGCATCTCGAAACCGGCGAGCAGGAAGTCGATGGTTGTCTCAATCTTGTCTCGATGGGAGGATACGACACATCGCACATCGCTGGCGGTCGAAGCGCCCGAAGTTCCATGCAGCGTCAATTCGCCGCTCAACAGTTGGAACTGCTGCGCGGGGCGCGGCCCGCGGAGAACACGTTGGTAAAGAAGTTGGCCAAGACGCTGAAGCTGGTTCGCCTCGATCTCCGGCTGCGAGGCGATGGCGACAATCCCATGATCCGTGTCGGCGAACTCGAGCACACGAATGCGAGCGACGAGGCGCTCGCCATCGGGATCCTTGAGCGTTACGCCTTCGAGCAGTGTCCTCGATCGCGTCGGATGCCGCACGTTTTCCACTTCGGCAAGCAATCCGGTAGTCTGATAGATCGACTCGGTCCAATACGCCTGTTCTTGCCAGGCATGGATGGGTGTTGAGCGATAGATGACCCAGGCGCACAACGATCCACTGGGTGCCAGGCACAACGCGACAAACGCGAGGCGGCAAAGGATTCGTCGTGTTGAATCATGCATCTACGAACATCCTTGTTCAATGCAATGCCCAAATCCGAATGACCAATGACCAATGTTTTCCTCCTTGGACATCGATCATTGAGATTTGGGGCTTCCTAGTGCTCCGTCGCCATCTTCATAAACAATTCGTAGCGGCCCTTCATCTCCTGCAAACTGTCGTTGCCGAACTTCTCGACCAACGCACAAGCGACTTCAAACGCCACCACATTCTCGACGATGACACTGGCCGCCGACACGGCACACACGTCGCTTCGTTCGTACTCGGCCGATTCGGGTTGCTTGCTCTTCAAGTTGACGGACTCGAGCGGCTTGGCCAACGTGCTGATCGGCTTCTTGGCGGCACGAACAACAAGTGGCTGGCCGTTCGTCATCCCAGCTTCAAGTCCGCCCGCGTTGTTCGTGGGGCGAACGAAGCCGAGGTTCGGACCGTTCTTTTGGCTCGCGTCGAACTTGATTGGATCGTGGACCTTCGAGCCTGGCAGGCGAGCCGCTTCAAAGCCCATACCGATCTCGACGCCCTTGATCGCTTGCACCGCCATGACGGCTTGAGCGATCCGACCATCCAGTTTGCGGTCCCATTGGGCGTGAGTGCCCAAGCCAAATGGCAAACCTTCGACGCGCACTTCGACAACACCGCCGAGCGTGTCGCCTTCCTTGCGAGTATCGTCGATCAACTGCTTGATCTCGGCATCGCGTTCTGGATCGAGCGAATAGATTTCGCTTTGTTCACGCAGTTTGTATTGTTGGTCGAGCGAAACTGTTTGTGGCTCGATGCGAACGCCGCCAAGTTCCACGACATAGCCGATCGTGCGAATGTTAAACGCTCG
>JAGQQQ010000552.1 GCA_020426125.1 Planctomycetaceae bacterium | reverse complement strand
CCTCCGCCGGAGACATCCGTCCTAGAGCTTTTGATAGAAATTCGATCTGCTTCGTCTCCTCCTCGCTAGGATTGGAAACGGTCACGAGATCGCCGTAAAGCTCCGCCAAAGCACCGGCGATCTCCGGATTATCCGGTAGGTTCTGGCTCTCTTCCCCCCGTCTCACGTCGGCGTCCAACATCTGTGCCAGTCCCAACGCTCCCCGCCATCGCACATGCGGGTTCTCGCTCCGCACATCTGTCACGAGTTGCCGCCAATTCAGTTCCTGAGAAGCGATTTGTCCAAACAACACATAGACACCAATGATCACCCCGACAATGAGCGCGGGGATCAGAAAGAGCTGGACGATCATTCCCGCGGACGGCGGTTCCACGGGAGGCAACTCATCGGGAAGGGCGAGTTCGTCCCGAAGTCCCTGATGACCCTGGGGGTCGGTCGATTCATCACTCATGATGGAGGCACAGCTGTTTAAGAGAAGGGGTCTCGTTGCCCCATTTTTTGCTCCGCGGCGAATTCACCTTCAAAGCAGTCTATGCTCCTCGCGAATCGATTCAAGTCCCGGATGCGCCGCCGCGCCAGGTCTTCTCGGAATCGGTGATGTTGCCAGTGGCAAAGAATGCTTTTCAGGATCGCATCGGAAATGGACCACGCTTGGCGAAAGGGGAATCTCGTTTCTCGAATCAATGGGATCGCGACTCGGCCTCCGTCTTCTCTAGCGCTTTGGCGGCCTGATCGGAATAAGCTTGCAGGTTGACACCAATTCCCACGATCACCGCGACCGCGAGAATCACCGCGACCGCAAATGTGATCTCGGCGATATGACTTTTGGCAAACCTCATGAGTTGGCGCCAAACCGGCACGGGAACCGGCGGTTTAGGCAGAGATTTCCTGGGTTGAGGTCGGCGGCCGTTCGCGGCGCGGCGTCTTGGCTGGAGTTGCGTCTGGCGAAGGGGTGCCGGATCCCCTGTCTCCGAGTCCGTCGGATCGGATTCCATGGTGACCGGGCGATCCGATGGGACTTGCGTGTCATCGGGGCCGCTTGCCTCTTCTCGTGTGATCGCCGCTGGGGAACCAGGCGACTGAACAGGCTCTTCCACGGTCACGGATGTCGTAGCGGTGATTTGTGGCCTCAGGTTCTCGATGTCAGTAAACCGTGCCACAATCTCGGGGTGTTGACGCCGCCATTCGGCGCCACCAAAAGTCATCAGAAATTCCCCCAGCGCATCGGCGACGTCGCGTGCGGTCTGGTATCGGTCTTCCTTTGCCTTCGACATCATCCTGCGGACGATGGCTGTGAGTTCCGGTGGCGTGTCGCGTCTCATGTTTTCGATCGCGGGGGGCGCCTTAGTTTGGTGTGCCAGCAGCCGTTGGACGAGGGTTCCTTCCGTGAATGGGGGGGTGCCGGTCAAAGCGAAGTAGAGTGTGCAGCCCAAGCTGTAAATGTCGGCACGTTCATCGACGGCGTGGCTGTCGACGGCCTGTTCCGGTGCGAGGTAGTCGGCCGTCCCGAGCACTTTTTCATCGTGTTTGATTGTCAGAGACTCGATATCCGTCTCCTTAAAGAATCGGGCGAGTCCCAGATCCAGGAGTCTGACAGTCTCCTGTTGATCGATCAAAAGATTCCCCGGTTTGATATCGCGATGGATCAGACCTGCCTCATGCGCGTGGGAAAGCCCTTCGGCGGCCTGACGGATGAATTCCGCGGCCTGGACGATGGAGATCTCACGTTCCTCGTCGAGAACCTGTTCCAGGTTTCGGCCTGGAACGTGTTCCATCACGAGGAAGTGAATGTCCGTTCCAGCCTCATGCACCATGTCGACGTCATACGCCCTGACGATGTTGGGATGGTTCAGGGATGCGACGGCCTGCGCTTCCCGTTGAAAGCGGCCCAAGTAGGATGTGTCCCTGACTTTGTTGGCCGGAAGGACTTTAATGGCGCAACGGCGCTTCATCAGCGAATGCTCGGCGAGATAGATGGAACTCATCTCACCCCGCCCAAGCAGGTTCATCAGCCGGTAACGTCCCAACAGAAACCCTTTGAACTTTCCTTGAAGTAGCTTAGATGCCTGCCAGTCCGTCAGCAGTTTCCGCTGAACAAGCTGTGCCGCCGCCTGATCGGCGTCTCGAAGTGAGTGAGATCGTTCGCACTCGGTGAGAAACGCTTCAAAGGTCGGTTCGTCAATCAATCCGCTTTGCCGCACGCCGGCCAGAAAGGATTCAACGGTCAGTTTGATTGCCATGATTTGAGTCTCTGTAAACCTGAAATTTCACGGACGCGCATCGAGGAAGCACGCTTCGTTCGACACTCACAGGGAGTCATTACCCCGAAAACCAGATGGGGAATCCTCACAAACTCTGGGCTGGTGACCGACCAGTTCGAGCTCCACCACGAGGGTTTCTCCTGCGAGGGGATGGTTGCCGTCGATCAGAACCTCCTCTCCCTGAACCTTCTGAACCCAAAGGGACACCTGGCCCGTCTCACAGGTTGCTTCCAGTTGTGTTCCACTGGCCGCTTCCCGGGGAAGATGGTTCCGAGAAACCGGTCGCACCAATTCCTCGCGACGCAATCCGAAGGCCGATCCAGGAAGTGCCGTAATCGTCCGGCTGCTTCCCAGACGTAGGCCGCAAACGGCCTGGCTGACCGCCGAGATGATCTCGTCCGAACCGGCCCGAAAATCGAGTGGTTCCCGATGACGCGAAGTCTCGATCACACTCCCATCGAGTGACTTTGTGGTGTAATGAATGCGCACCTGATCTCCAGGTTGGACGCGCGGCTGGTTCATGGAAAACGCTCCGGGATTGCGAGGTCGATCGGGTGGATCAAAGGATGTCGTCGAGCACGTGATTTTCAGACAGGTCTTCGTCTGGAAGTCGATTAACGGACGGCGGATTGCCAGTTGCCTGGTCATCGAGGTCAAGAGCCGATCTTGGGGAGTCCGTTCGGACAGGAATCCGATGCGGCAACAACTCGTAGACGCGATGAATTCGGGAAGCCACGACGCGGGGGAGGTTCTCCGCATTCGCCGACGTATCGGGATGCGATCTGGAAGTGCGGGACTCAGCGGACGGTGGCCGAACCAGTTTTTGAATCTCTTCGAGATTCTCTCGATACTGTTTGGCAGAAGGGGAGTGGCTGCCGTTCAACTGAGTCGTCAAGGCGAGGCAAAGTGCCGCTTGCTTCTCCGCGAGGGAATAATCCGAGGTGGCCAGGGCGAGGGCCATGAGGAGTGTCCGGGTTTCCAAGAGCTCTTGATCTCGTTCGCGGCAATCGTTCCACTCCATCAGCAGTTCCTCAAGCAATCGCCGCGCGCGGGGAAATTCCTGCATCCCGATGAGGACATCGGCCCATTGCAGGCAGATCCTCGCGTGCTGCTCGGGTGTTTGTTCCTGATCGACGCTTCGTTGCGTGGCCAACTCCCTGAGCAGAGTTTCCGCCTCTTGATATTTCTGGAGATAGGTCAGAGCCTCCGCGAGCCCTTGACTTGCCGTGACTTCCGCCGGATGGTTCCGCAGGCGCAGTTCCTCCATCGTTTCGCGAGATTTGCGGAACTGGAGTTCCGCCAACTCAGCTTGATTCCGTTGCAGCAGATTCCGTCCCAGCAGATTTCGAATTTCCGCCAGTTGCTGCCGGTTCGCCGGTGTCGATTCCGAGAGGACGGCATCGGCCTGTTCCAGGAACAGAAAGGCGTCCTGGAGTCTCCCTTCCGTTTGTCGAAGCTCTCCCAAAGCATGGAAAAGTTCCCCGCGAAACCGGTGTCCTGATTCAACGGTCTTTTCCAACAGGGTCTTGGCCTTGAGTAAGAGCAACTCTCCCCGCGCGATGTGATCGGTCTTGATATAGACATGTCCCAAACGGACCCAGAGTTGTGCCAATTGAGGATGCGCGTTGCCGTAACACTGGTCTCCCATGCGGACGGCGTCTTCGAGCAATTCTCTTGCCGCTTCCAAACGGTTCGTGCTGGTTCGAGCTTCACTGCACGAGAGCAAAGAGGCGATTAACTGGGGGTGCGAATCTGGCAGGTTCTTCCGGCGGATCTCAAGCGCTTCGCTCAGGAGAGGCTCCGCCTCTGCGATTTGCCCCGCCATCAGCAAACAGGAGCCGTAATTGTTGAGCGATTGAGCGTAATGAGGGTGGGTGGCGGGGAGGGCGTCCTTTCTGAGAGTGAGCGACTCGCGCAGGAATTGCTTGGCATCCTCGACTCGTCCCTGCGCTTGGACAACTTCGCCGAGATTATTCAAGGTGACGGCAATGGACAACAGATTGGGATGGACGGCTTCCTGCTTCACAGCGAGATCTCGCCGATAAAGTTTTTCGGCCGCATCCAATTGCCGTTCCGCGACATAAGTCGCCGCGAGATTGTTTCGGGTCCGGCAGATCGCGGGGTCGTTGGCTCGAAGTGTTTGCTCCTGAATTCTCAAGCTCCGTTCCAACAGGCGCCGGGCCTGATCCGTCTTTCCGGCGGCCAGCAGGCTTTCCGCGAGATCATTGTTGACCTTGGCAGTCTCAGGATGGTTGGTTCCGAAGGTCTGAATGACCCGGGAGACCGCCTCTCGAAAAAGGGGGACCGCTTCATGAAACGCTCCATTTGAGGAGATCACGCTCGCCAACCGGGAAGCGGCCTCCGCAATCAACGGATCGTGAGAATCCAGATGTGTTCGACGGAGTTCCCAGAGCCGACGGAGAAGTGGCTCGGCGGCGGATGTTCGACCTTGGGCACAATATAGCTCCGCGAGTAACGAGATCGGGACCGCTTGCTCAAATCTCGAAGCTCCCGGTAGGGATTCGCGGATTTGTAAGTCCTTTCGGAGGATCAGTTCAGCCTCTTCCGTTCTCCGTTCCGCAAACAACCCCCGAGCGAGAAGGATGCGGTGTTTAGAAAGCGCAGCGGAATCAGCGTCAAGAAACGCCTCACGGTCCGCCAACGAGGCCGAGAGGACTCGCACGGCCTCCGGTGCGCGATTCATCGCTAGCAGACATGCTCCCTGCAGATACCGGAAGCGAGTCCAAATGCCGGTATCGCGAGTTGAGTCGTTCGACCGCAATTGCCGTTCAACACGTTGGAGAGTGGACAAGGCTCGACGGTTCTGGCATTCCAATAAACTGACCTCCGCCACATCAAGATCGAGTTCGATATCCACGACGCCAGCTTGGCTATTGATCTCGACCGCTTCTGCAAGAACCGGACCCGCGGCCGCATAGCGTTCGCAAGAGACGAGGGCGCGTCCCTGGCATTTCCTCACTTGTGCCTTTTGCTGGGACGTGAGTTCGGTCCCGTCGACTTTGGAAATGAGTCGTTCGAAAAGCTCGTCGGCGCGTTCGCCGCAACCTGCGTCAGCCATTCCTTGCACCAACCGGGTCAGAGAACCAATCGACGAATGGGGAAGTGAGGGAAGTCGAAGCATCGTCGAGATGAGCGCGTCCACGGCGGGAACGTCCCGCAAACGGAGGGGGTTTTCCCGAACGGCGAGATTCCACGACTCCAGGAACGTGTCGAGCCGGTTGGCATTCAGGCAATGGGACTGGGTTGACACGATTTCCCGGGCAATCCGGGGAGGGAGGATTGGATTCTGACCGAACGGGCCCGTCCAGATGAAACCAACGTTGGCCATCGCGGAGATGGTTTCTCGTCGGGCGAATGTCGGCAGTTCCGCCGTATTCCAACAGGAAATGGCCAACTCCAGGGCTTCCGATTGCTGATGTCCCTCGAGGAGTTGCCAACCGCGATGAACTGCGGCCGGGAATGGGGACAACGATTCCGCGACCAGATTTGGCCGGCCGAGATCCGCATGCGACTGGTCCTGTTGGAGAACCATGGCCGTCGCCAACTCGTCGGAAAAGTAGAAACCGAGTTGCCGAGGGAGTTTCTTGCCACGAAGCTTCCCCGGTGAGGATGACGTCCAGCGAGCCGCAAGCTCTTCCAGATTGCTCTGGCTGGTTGATGGAACGGTCTCGCATGTCCATTCCAGGGGAAACGGTTCACCTGGTTGAGAGATAATGACAAACGCGAGTTGTTCGTTTCCGTCGGCCAGTGACTCCACGAGTGCGGGATCGCAACAGCCGTGAAAAATGACCAACCCGGTCGGTTGCCGCCGCAAATGGGCGCGCAGCTCCTGCAGAAGTTCTCGCCGTCGAGAGAATTGCCTTTGGGGGAATTGGTGCCGCTCGGAAGCCAATCCGAGTGAGACCGTCGTGAGGAGTTCTGTACGAAAATGGAGTAACACAATGGGCGCATGAACGTTCTGAATGCCTTCCATGGGGAAGGCCTCACGCGCCGCCGCATGAATCATCCGTGATGCTGGACAGAGATCGTTCAACACGGAGTGTCGGTCGCAACGGACAACGACCCGCTGCCCGGATTTCATCTGGTCGATGAATCGAGGCTTCGAAGCGAGTTGTTGTGTCGTCAACCAGCGACTGAATTGGAATTCACTCATTGTCTACTCGGGGTCAGTCGACCGGAATTTGCCGCAGGAAAATCTGTGACCGTCTAGCGGATTGCGGTTCGATGGTTCGATTGTCACCTCCACATCGAGGTCACGCTCAAAGGGCGTCTCGTTCGCATTTCGCGACCGACACGATGCGAGAATTACTGGGAGTCGCCATCGTCCAGATCGATGATCCATTGGGAATGGTCGGAAGTGTCCGTTGATTCGTTTCGTGGTTCGTCAGTGGTCGTTGCGAGGTTGCGGAGGCGTTCGCGAAGCGATGGTTTCGACTCGTTCAACTGCAAATCCAGTGTGGAGTCATCCAAAGCCGACGCGGTGTCTTCCTGTTCTTGTTTTTTTTGTTCAATCTCCTGCTTGAGTGCGGCAAGTTTCGCCGACATCTCCAGGAGGACTTTGGAGTCGCTCAAGCGTCCGGAGACCGGTTCGGCGGGCCGCGTCCGTTCTCGAGCGGCACTCGAGTTCTCCTGAAGGGCATGACGGCGGCGGATGTTCGCCCACCGTTGCCACCGTTGTCGTTCCGCGTTCGTCCAGTGATTCAAAGAAAGGATCCGATCCACGGAATCAAGATCGAATTGATCCATGTGTTGAATGATGGCCATTTCCCAATTGGGAAGGGGTTCGGTAAATGCTCGCGCGAGCGTGTCCAGGAGCGCACTTCCAGATTGGCTCGGCTGCCAGGACGCGTTGAGTCGGAGTCCGGGAATTCGGAGGAGATCGCCGCTGAGGAGATGCCTGGGATCGGGCTCCTCCAAGTCAGAGCCTGTGGCATTTTCAATCCGGTCATGAACGTCATCCAGAGACTGAAGCAGGCATCGACCGGCGAGCGCGATACTCGGGGAGTGAGACTTTTCGATTAACGCCGTGATTTCCTGACGGACATCGGGAAATCGCTCGCGGATTTCTCGTTTGAGATCTTCGTGATCCTGTGAGAAAAACGTGGTCCGATTCTTTTGGCCCCCAACCAGAGAAGTCCACCTCTGGGCAAATCCGATCGCCTGTTTCGCCAGACTCTTGAACTGGTCCCGATCTCGAACGTCCATTCCATCGGGTTCGCCTGCGAGAAAGGTTGAGAGCT
>JAGQQQ010000551.1 GCA_020426125.1 Planctomycetaceae bacterium | reverse complement strand
CGCCGTGCTGATAGGGACTCATCGTCCCGGGGTCGACGTTGAGGTACGGATCCATCTTCTGCATCCGCACCCGCAGCCCCCGCCGTTCCAGCAACAGGCCGATGGAGGCGGAAGTCAGCCCTTTTCCCAAAGAACTGACGACCCCGCCTGTCACAAAAATATGTTTTGTCATGAGAGCTTACGGCTCGCGGCGCGTACCGACACCGCCAAGAATGAAGAAACGTTGATCCGTTATGAGCACTTCGACTTTTGTCGCTCAACGAAGGCAGCATAATCGGCAGCGGTGTCGATGCCAACGGACCGGTGCGAGACCGTTTTCACGAGAATGGACGCTCCCGCTTCCAGGGCTCGCAACTGTTCGAGCCGTTCCAGTTGTTCCAGGCGAGAAGGCGGCATTTGGGTAAACGCCAGCAGAAATTCCGGTCGGTACGCGTAGATTCCCAAATGCAGGAGCCACGGCGATTTCACGAGATGAGCCGTTTCCTCGTCCGGTGAGAGTAAGTCACTGGGAGTCCCATCTCGATAAAAGGGAATCGGATGCCGACTGAAATAAAGCGCTCGGCCATCGGCGGCACAGACCACTTTCACACATCCGGTGTCCTGCAACGTCGCGAGCGAATCAATGGGGACGGCCAGCGTCCCCATCTCGACGTCCGGCCGCGAATGCATTGCCTCGATCAGCACGTCGATGCTCTGGGGATCGAGTTCCGGCTCATCCCCCTGCACATTGACAATGAGTGAAGCTCCTGAGCAGTCTCGCTGGACCGCTTCGGCGATTCGGTCCGATCCGCTGGGATGGTCGCCCGTCAACGAGACCCGGGCTCCGAAGCCTGTCGCCGCTTCCGCGATCTCGGGGCTGTCCGTCGCGATGATCACCTCATTCAACAACTTCGCCCGCGTAGCCGCCTCCCAAGCATACTGAATCAACGGCTTTCCCGTCTCCGCCAGCAACATTTTTCCGGGCAAGCGAGACGACTGCAACCGAGCCGGAATCAAACCAACCACACCAGACATGGGAACTCCATCTCATCAATCCGTCTTTCCACTCGGGGGGAGTGTAGATTTCACGTCCGTCGGATTCTATGTCGCGGGGCAGGGGGGAGATGAACTGGGCCCGACGGTCAATTCGATGCCCTTTTGACCTTTGCCACGAATCCCCCTGCCGCAGGAATTTTCACCTTCAGGGAATCTTTGGACGAGACAATTCGCTTTTCACTCGTCAGCGACTTGGCGCCATGAGCCGGATCATCGAGGAGAAAGGAGACCTCAAATTCACCGTCGGGAAGAAATGAAAAGGGGAGATCCAACTCCGTGTCCTGTCCACCCGCCATTCCCCCAAGATACCAATCGTCCTGATTTCTACGGGCGACGACGAGACATTGGTCGATCTTCGCGTGGATCACGCGAGTTTCATCCCAACTCACCGGCACATCAACGAGAAACTGGAATCCTGGTTCACCCTCATACGCCGAATGGAAATCCGCCATCATTGGCAGGTGATTTTGGTAGACAATATACATCGCCAACTGATGTCCTCTCGTCCCGGGAACCTCGGGCGCCCGATTCCGCGGCTGCAAATCCTGGGGAAGAACATTCCTCATCCCTCCCTGATGGTAGTCCACCGGCCCGGCGAGCATCCGCACGAACGCAACATCCAGATTGTGTTCGGGGGGAGTTCCTTTCGCGGACCATTTGTTGTATTCCTGATTGAGCGCCCCTTCATAAGACAGGACGTTCGGCCAAGTTCGCTCCATTCCGGTCGGCTTGAAGGCCCCATGCCAAGTGACGGTCAAATGGTGCCTGGCCGCCTTCTCCGCCACCTCGTGATAGAAGCGGACCATCTCCTGATCATCCCGATCCATGAAGTCGACCATGATGCCTTCGATACCCCATCTCTCAAACAGCGGCAGCGCTTCATCAAGTTGAGATTGCAGGGCTCGCCAGTGCATCCAGAGTCTCAGCCGTACCCCCTTCTCCTTGGCGTGCTCCAGAAGTTCCGGAAGGTCGATTTCCGGGACAGCCGTTGTGATGTCGGTCGGGCCGCGAGGAATGATGGGCCCGCCGTACCAGGCCGTGTCGGTGCCATCGAGAGAGTGGTAGGGGATTCCGGAACGGGCACAGAAGTCGATGTAATGTTTGTGGGTCGCGGTGTTCAGTCCCGGCTCGAATTGAACGTTCTCTAAGACATAGCCATTCCACCAAGGAAACGTCGTCTTTCCGGGCTTGATCCACGAGGGGTCGTCAATCTGAGACGGTTCGCTCAAGTGGAAGACGATGTTGGACTCGATCAGCCTTGCCGGATCGTCCGCGATCATCAACACCCGCCAGGGAGACGTATGAGGAGCGGATCCGACCACTTTGGCCCCATCGTCGCGCCCGGGAAGCGGAGCGAGACGGCTCACAAGTTCTCCTGGAGAATTTGGATCAGGAGAAAGGTACATTCCGGCATAGTCCGTCAGGTTGGCTTCGGTGACAGCACACCAGACGCTGTTTTGATCGGACAACGGACATTCCAGTAAACACGGCAGGCCGATCAGCGAGTCCGCGGGAATCTCCGCTAGAGTCCGTTTCTGGTAATACGCTTCATATGATGTCGTGTAGTTCTTGAGCGGCAGGTATCGGGCAAAGGCCTGCCGAGGAAACTTCAGTCGAGTCCACTCCTCCGTCAAAGTGAATTCCGCGATTGCCGGTTGGTCGGGAATCTCATAGCGGAACGCGATCCCATCGTTGAAGACGCGAAAAGTGATTGAAAGCATCCGGCTCGGAGGATTTTGCTCTCGTAGAGACACTCTCCATTCTCGGAAGGCGGCTCTTGCAGCGGAGCACTTTCCAACAGGGATCTGAAAATTCGAGTCTTTTGTTCGAAGTTCCTGATGAATCACCGACAAGCTATTACGCAGGACGCCGGTCTTGAGAAACTGAAGACCGGAACTGCCTGTACAAACTTTTTCGCCATGGAACAGGACCGTCAATGCTGGCCCTTCATTTTCGTCCAATGCGAATTTCAAATTGAGAAAGCCATTGGGCGAGGCTACCGCCCACTCCTCCGCGATTAAGCAGTCTGTTCCCCAGAAAAAGATTGCAAACGCGAAAAAGACGCGACTCAATAACGTCATGCTGGCCATCCCGTTTGACTTGGCTTTGTCAGTCTCCATCTCCGAACAGGATAGTGGTTGTCCCGACGTCATGCTTGTCTTGGCGTGACAGAATTGCGAGTCGCTGCTCCCCAATCTGGAAAAACCCAAGACTGCCTATTCAGGCGAGCGGCGGGTGAAAGCGTGCCAGACAAGCCAGCTAGAAACGGTTTCTAACCTGTTATTGACAGGATGAAATCCCGTCCTACCAGTAAGTTTGCTTTTGCCGAACGCCTGACTCTTCAGACGGGGAATCACGAAGACTCGGCTTCCTCTCCGATCCACGGCTACAGGTCAAGTGACCGCAATGCCTCTTCGAGAGTGGGATGGCGGAAACTGAAACCGAAATCCATCGTCGCTTCAGGAATGGCGCGGGTGCTAGCGAGCAGCAGGTCTTCCGCCATCTGGCCGAATGCCATTTTCGCTCCAAAGGCCGGAATAGGGAAAATGGTCGGACGGAACAGCACTTTGCCCAGCGTCTTCGTGAACTCTCGGTTCGTGACCGGATTCTCCGTGCCTCCGTTCACCGGGCCGACGACTTGGTCTGTCATCGCCGCGTATTGGAAGAGCCGGGCCGAATCTTCGGCGGTGATCCAACTCATGTATTGATTCCCTGACCCAATCACTCCGCCGACGCCCATCTTAAACGGGAACAGCATCTTCGCGAGGGCGCCCCCATCGGGACTGAGGACAACCCCTGTCCGGACATGGACGACTCGGGTCCGGTCACGAGCCGGGTCGGCGGCCTTCTCCCATGCGACACAAACTTCGGGGAGAAACCCTTCGCCAGGTTCTGACTTTTCCGTCAAAATCTCCGCCCCGCGATCCCCGTAATATCCTGTCGCGGAGGCGCAGATGAACGCTTGAGGCGGGGACGACATTCCTTGAATCGCTTCGGCCAGGATTCGAGTTCCATTGACCCGGCTTTCCCGAATCTTCTCCTTCTTCTTCTCGGTCCAGCGACCATCGCCAATGTTCTCCCCGGCCAGATGCACGAGGACTTCGCAGCCATCGAGCACCGCGGGACTCAAGCTCTGAACGCGGGCATCCCAAACTCTCTCATTCGGCTTTCCCGAGGATTTGCGAGTCAGCTTGGTGACGGTGTGGCCATCTGCTTCGAACAGTTTGGTCAAGCGAGAACCGAGCAATCCGCTGGCTCCGGTAATGAAGATATTCATAATTTGTCCTGAGAGGAGCGATCACTCGGATTGATTTTGATTTGGGGATGCCAATGCCGACGGCATCCCCCGATCGTCGACTGATGATGGAAAAACACCATTTCTTCCTGTGTTTATAGGCGTTCCAAGGAAGAAAGCCAGTTTGTCGGAATCCGCGTCTCGCGCTCGAAGGAAGTTTCGCTGGGAAACGGAAAGAAATCAGGGGGAAGGGAAGTTTGACGCTTGCAGGGGGGGACCGTTACCCTGACGGGAGATTGTCACTGCCCTTTTATGACACACAGAGATTTCGGACGCAGCATGGCCGCGGCAAAGAAACCAAAGCCGACCCCGGGTGGGCGTATTCAAGTCAATGACGGCGTGAATATGCCCGAATTCCCTGATCTTCCAATCGGGGGATGGACGGGCACGGTGCTCGAAACGACTGGGTCCGGCAGCAAGATGAAAGTCATTCTGGAATGGGATGATGCCTGTCTGGCGGCGATGCCCGCAGAGTTCAAGGAACAGTGCGAGTCACAGGGGCTGATGTACAGCATGGCCTGCCTCACCTCCGCCGACGTGACGCCCGTTGATGCTTGAGGCGGGATTCGGGGGACGGGGTTTGGGAATTGATTGTTGGCCGTTTCAATCACATTACGAGGGTATTGCGCAGATTTGGGAAGGTGGCCGCTGCTTCAACGTTTCTCTCGCATCGCAACGCGGCGAACTTCTGATTCCGTCAATTGTTGATCGTGATTCTCGTCGAACTTCCCAAAACCAAATCGCTTCTGAGCGAGCGGCATTTCCTCGGGAAGAATGGTGCCATCTTTGTTGGAATCGAAGCGCGAGAAAAAGCTCTTCACGAACTGATTGATCTCGGCAGACCGTTTTCGATCGGCCACTGGATCCAGGACAACAGGCTCGTCGATCTCGTCATTCTGACCATGTGGACGGGCGACTTCAAAAAACGCGACGGCCATCTCCTCCCATGTCTGGTCCCCCCAGGTCACATGGATTGATGGATCGGGATTGGCAGGATTGGAATCGGAGTTGTTGAAGCGACACGTGAACCGGATTCGGTCGATGTCCCGAATTGACAATGGTTTCTTCAACTCATAGACGTGCTGCCAGTTAAAGTCGTACTGAGGAACGTCTAACAGGATCGACCGGCCATCGGATTCGTCGAGAAATGCGGTGAAGGACTCGCCGCGATAGTGCATGTGGGGGGTGATCGCTAGCAGTTCGCCATTTTGGGGGAGACGTCTCGTCTGGCCTGAGACCGGAAACTTCTCTGCATGGGGAGGAATCTCAAAGTCACGGTTAATCCCGATGACCGTGATCACGTCATGGGTCACCTGGCTTTCGGGAAGAAACTTCAGGGCGATCTCCGTCCGGTCCTTTGCCGGGGCACCATTGGGGGTGTAGTGCATCTGAAACACGAGACTTGCCCCAGCCGGAATCTTGCGAGCATATCCTTCAGGAAAGGTGGTCGCCCGTTGCCCCGGGACATAGCCTGACAAAAACCCCGTCCCACGGAATTCGGCTCCGTCCGGGGGGCGGATAAACACAATGCAGTGATGGACCACCGACCGATTCCCTGGTCGGACCTCTGCCGAACTGACCCAAACGTCTTCCTCAAATCCGGGATCGACGACGAAATACTGGTACTCCACGACCCCATCAGCGGGGACGGAGAACGAATCCTCGCTCATTGCGTACACCGCATCCGGTCCCCCCGGAATTCGCCATCGCTCGACAACGGGCAAGGGTTCAGGGAGATCTTGCGGGTTTCCGTGGGGCATGCCACCGGCCACCCATTCCCGCAGGGCCTCTTTGTCCGCGACCGGCATCTGACGGGAGTTGTGGAACTCTCCATACTTGGGATTCGCGTGCCAGGGGGGCATCCGGCCATCGTCGATCACCTCCAGCATCATCTCTCCCCAGCCAACAACCTCTTCATAGTCGGTCAGGGCAAATGGTCCGATGTCTCCTTCGCGATGGCACTCGACGCAGTGCCGCTGGAGGATGCGAGAGATCTCCTGGCAATAAGTCAGCTCCGTGGGTTGAGCGGACTGGGGGACCTTTCCAATGAGGCATCCCGCTGGTTGGGTTTCGGCAACTGACACCGATTTGCCGGAGGTGAGTTCCTCTAAGGCGACTCGCAAGTCGTGACGGGTCGGCTCCGGCTTCGCGACACCGGGAATGTACTGGTCATCGATCCGGCCGCGATAACGGATTTCTCCCAAAGGTCCGAGGACCACGACTTCCGGCGTCCGCGTCGCCTCAAATTCGTTGGCGAGAACGTTGTCGTAGTCCTTGGCAAACTCGAACGTCAACCCAATTTCATTCACATATGCTTGAATATCTTCCAGGGAATCTTGCCGATTGCTGCTGAGCCCCAAGAACCTGACCTGGGGAAAGTCTTGCGAGAGTTTTTCGAGGCGAGGACCATAGAGCCGAGCCAGCGGGCATTCCGATCCCAGAAAAC
>JAGQQQ010000550.1 GCA_020426125.1 Planctomycetaceae bacterium | reverse complement strand
TGTATCGAGCAGACCCTGTTCTGGCCGGACGGCCAGCCACTCAACATGATCCTCGACGATGGAGGGGATCTGACCGCTCTTGTCCACAACAAGCATCCCGAACTCCTCCAAGGCATCAACGGCCTTACCGAGGAAACGACGACCGGAATTAAAGAACTTCGGAAGTTGATCAAAGAGGGCCGTCTCGGAGTTCCGGCCATTAACGTGAATGACTCCGTGACCAAGAGCAAGTTTGACAACTTGTACGGTTGCCGTGAATCCCTGGCCGACGGAATCAAACGAGCCACAGACGTGATGGTCGCGGGGAAGGCCGTCGTGGTGTGTGGCTATGGTGATGTGGGAAAAGGTTGTGCGGATGCGATGGACGGCCTCGGGGCACGTGTCATTGTGACCGAAATTGATCCCATCTGCGCGCTGCAAGCCTCCATGGAAGGCTATCAAGTCACAACGATGGAAGAAGCCGCAAAGTTTGGTGATATCTTTGTCACAACCACGGGGTGTGTTGATGTCATCCGCGGCGAACATCTCGACGCCATGAAACACAACGCCATCGTCTGTAACATCGGCCACTTCGATTCCGAGATTCAGATCGCCTATCTCAACAATCGGAAGGACATCGAGAAGATCACGATCAAGAAGGATTCCGATGTCGGCGGACCGGTTCATAAGTATGTCTATCCGGATGGGAAAGCGATTCTCGTTCTCGCGGAAGGCCGTTTGGTGAATCTTGGATGTGCGACCGGACACCCGTCGTTCGTCATGTCCAATAGCTTCACGAACCAGGTTCTGGGCCAGATTGAACTCTGGACCCGTCGCGAGAACTATGACATTGGCCTCTACGTGCTCCCGAAACACCTGGATGAGGAAGTCGCACGGCTTCATCTGGACCAACTGGGAGTCAAGCTGACGAAGCTCACCGACAAACAAGCGGAATACCTTGGTGTGGATGTCAACGGTCCGTTCAAGCCCGAACACTACCGTTACTAATCCGCTTCCGAACACGGACGGAATTCCGTGCCAGGAATCATCACAATCGAAAAGAGCGACCGGCCAACGGTCGCTCTTTTTCGTTCATCCGACTCGGTCGCCCAATCGCTCGGGGAGTCCATGCGGACGGCATGGTTGGAGGTCACTCGGACTGCATCAAGTCCGCCTCGCTTGGCACGGTTGCATCCTGGATTCTGTCGATGAGCCGCGATTGTCTTTCAGCGTCCTCCTTTCTTCCTGATCGGAGATACCGCTCCAGCAACCATTCTCGATAGGGGATGTGGCTCGGGTGGAGCGACACCGCGCGCTCGACCGCCAGGATCGCATCTTCGTTTCGGCCCAATTGCAAGAGTGCGTCGCCCCGCATGGCGTGAATCGCGGAATCTCCCGGATCAGACACCAGCAGCTTGTCAGCGAGTTCAATGACCGATTGCCAGTCCGCGAGTTGGTACTGGGTTTTCAACAGGCCATCGAGCGCGATCTCCATGTCACCACTTTGTTGGATCGCTCTTTCGAAGAAGTGCCGGGCCGCCGGGAGGGAGCCTTCCACATAATTGATGATCCCTAGAGACGTGAATAAGGCCGCGTCATCAGGAAAATGGGAAAGCGACTTGTGAAGTTCCTGACGGAGTCCGGGAGGGAATGGTTTCTGCTTTTTAGAACAATCGGTGAAGGTCCCCAGGGCGAGTGCGCGTTGTTGTTCGACCCTTGGGAGATCCACTTTCATGGTTCCGAAAAATTCCAGGCGAGCATCATTTGCTGGCTGCCAGACTGGGGGAAGTTTTCTCGGTTCGCGAAGAATTCTGTGGTCTGTTTGCACGACATGCGACATGTTGCTGGAATCCAATCGGGGCATGTGGCAGTCGATGCAGGAATTGGAAACCCCATCCCGAATCGCCTTTGAAGTAAGGCATTCGTCGTTCCCATGGCAGGTCAGGCATCTTTCACGATAAAAGTCCACCCGGTTTTCCTTTTGTGGAACCGAATGAGGATCATGGCAACTGAGACAGCCGAGTTGGTTGGCACTTTCGACGAAACAGCGGCTGGACCGCATTTGCTGAACATGGTTGACCGAGCGCGTCCGTTCCTCAGTTGGCACGTCGGTGCCACGATCGAGTATTGCCCAGACATCAACCAGATGCATGCCCGGGCGAAAATCCGAGTGAGTCCGACCGGGACGCAGTACCCGAGCCGACGCCGAAAGATGGCACTGATAGCAGACGGCTTCGCGCCGCGCGGAATCGAGTTTTCCGGGGTTCACGATGGGATCGTCCTTTCGATTCCCGGCGTGCGAGGTTTTGTGGTACTGGACATGGTCCGCGCCAGGGCCGTGACACCTTTCGCAACCGATGGACATCTCCGAAAACACAGGGTCAGGAAAGACGTTGGGAGAGTCCGTTGACTCCACAATGCGCCCTGCGTGACATGCCAGGCAATCACGGGACACTCTTCGCTCGAACCGGCGTGGATCGTCGGCTCGGTAGCTGGGGGCAAGTTCCCAATCTTGAGTCTGGGCGTACCAATTTAGTGGAGACATGAACAAGAGGTTTTCGCGGCGATGAAGAAACGCTTTCGCCCTTTGGCCGCTTCCCACGACGAATGCCATGGAATAGGGAAGCTCGTAGATCCGTTGTCCCTTTCGGTCAAACATGGATTCGGTGTGGACGAGATTGCCACCACGACACTCCGACATCAGCACTCGATCCGTGCCTCGAACCGTGGCGACTTGACACAGATCAGCGGCAAGCCCGTCGGAAGAAAGGTCTTCCAGAGACCGAGTCGAGGACCACATGGGGTGAAGTCGGTAGGACTCCGAGATCTCTTGATGGCAGACCACGCAGGCGTCACTTCCCACGTAGGCGGTCGATTCTCTCTGCGAATCGAGCGGGTGGACGTCCGAGCTTGTCCCCGAAGCTTGGGGATTTGCCTCTTTCCAATCAGGAATCTGCCGCCAAAAACGAGGACCCCAGATCGCAATCACCAGAAGAAGGAATGGGATCAGCAAAAACAAAACACGGGCGGCATCGGATCGGGATTTCGTCGGCATGCAGCTCCCCTTCGATTCAAGCAGAAGCCGAATGATTGGTTGCCGAAGTCTAAGTTTCTATCCCACTGTTTGCGATCACACCCAACGTCCTGACTGGTTGACTTTTCATGGTTCGGGCTCGCGGGGGAGTGAGCAACACGGAATCTGTCGGCAAATTGATTCGCGGTTGCGGACTGAGTCTCCAGATACTGGCCTGGGAAATCGAAGCGGTTGTCGACTCAGACTCGGTACCTGGCCCGAAGGTTTCTCTCATTGTTGAGAGACTCGGTTTGCTCATCCGAGAATGGGAATGGCTCTCAGAACGTATGTGGAACACCCTTCCATGGACCAGAAATTGACTCGTTCTGGAATAGAAAATGCCAAGTGGGTGAAAGGTCTCCAGTGAGGCAATTCGTGCAAACTCCGTTTCGAGTTATTTATCTCATCAAATTGCTCAGGTTCTTTGGTCCTGCGGGTATTTTTCGGTTCGTAAAGATTCAATGTCGGCAGATCTGAGACGGAAATGGAGGGTCTTTGTTTCAATGTGAATCGCGCGAGATTCGACACCGTGTCTCACTCGGGATGGTGACTGTGAAGTTTCATTGAATTTTCATTCAGTTTGACCTATAAGAACTGTTCAAATTCATGTGTTTGTGATCCCATTTTTTCCTGTTTTGACTGGAGTGCTCGGATGAAATTTGTCCCCCGGATTGGGGCTCGCAGGCGGTTGGCGTTTACGTTGATCGAATTGCTGGTTGTGATTGCGATTATAGCCATTTTAATTGCTCTATTGCTGCCAGCGGTTCAACAGGCTCGGGAAGCGGCCCGTCGGACGCAGTGCAAAAACAGCCTCAAACAGTTAGGGATTGCACTGCACAATTACCACGACACCTTCGGAATGTTCGCCTTTGGGAGTTCCATGACCGATGGGAATTGTGGCGCCCCGCTCCCGCGCCGTGTGAGTGGTTTTGTGCCGCTGTTGCCGTACTTCGATCAGGCTCCCTTGTATAATCAGATTTCCGGGGATCAGTTCGCCCAGATGCCTTGGGATCAGAACTATCAGCCGTATACCACGACCATTTCCGGCTTGTTGTGTCCGTCTGACGCAAAGACGGCCGACGGGGGAGCGATTGGCAAGACAAACTACATGTTCTGTCGTGGGGACAGTCCCTGGGATCACAACCAGTGGGCCGGGAATGGCCAGCGTGGCCTGCGCGGCGTCTTCACCGGCCAGGGAGATGACCATTGCCGTGCGGGAGACAATGGTCGCCAGGTTCGGATCGCGATGATTACGGATGGAACGAGTAACACAATCGCCATGTCCGAGCGAATTCAAGCCAAAGGTCCCAGCAAGTATGTCAGAAGTGGGGGAACCGCGTTAAACGTTGGGAACACAATGATTCAGACCAACCCTGCGGACGCCCTCAATCAAATCGATCCCGCCACGAATGAGTACACGGGGAATGTGGGCTACTGGGCAGGAACGCGGTGGCCCGATGGGGCTCCCGCCTTCACCGGTTGCACCACAATTCTTGGTCCCAATAAGGGAAGCTTCACCCAGAATGCCTGGGATGGAGAGGACGGAATCTACGAGCCATCAAGCCAACATGTTGGGGGAGTCCAAGCCCTTCTTGCGGATGGCGCCGTTCGCTTTATCAGTGAGAACATAGATACCGGAAACACCTCCGCCGCGCCTGTGCCCACTGGTCCCAGCCCCTATGGCGTTTGGGGTTCCCTTGGTTCGATCTCAGGCAATGAGCCTGGGACGGATTTCTAGAGATTTGTGAGGATCGGTCGCCCCCAGCTCAGGATTCTGACGCTGGGGGTTTCCTTTTCCTGATCAGGAAAAACATGCTGTGGGAAGCATCAGTCTGCGAAATTCCGAGTTGAGGATTTCGTTATGAGTTTCGACTCACTCAGAGTGAGGGGATTCGTCGGATTTCCCATTCATTAGCATCCGGATGTTATTTGGAACTCGCTCGTCCGGGAAACGACAGGTTCGGAAACAACAGGGCTTTGTTCGCCCTTCTTACTAATTGAAAACGCTTATTGTGAGACGAATGGGAAATGGACAGTGTATTCATGGCGGATTTTCGCCGTCGACATTTCTTCGCAGTTTTGGCGGTCTCTCTGACGATCGTGGGATGTTCCGGGGGAAGTGACCCAAATCGAAAGCCGACCCACCCGGTCTCTGGAACCGTCAAAATGGGCGATGCCCCAGTCGGTCAAGCCTCTGTGACGTTTTCTCCCGTACAGGGACAGCCCGTCGCCACGGCTCGCACGGACGCCGAAGGAAAATTCACGCTGACGACCTATGAGGCGGGCGATGGCGCCGCCGCCGGGAACTACAAAGTGCTCGTCTCCAAATCTGGAGGCAGTCCTGCGAAGGAGTCCTCACCGCAGTCCGTGCACGATGCGATCTCAACCGGTGGGCCTCCGCCCAGCGCCCATAGTGGACCATCCGCTCCCGGAGACGGTTCGTCTCTGCCACAACAGTATGCCGGGTCGGAGACAACTCCGTTGACGGCCACGGTTGAAGAGGGCAAGGAGAACGTTTTCGATTTCCAACTGGAGCCGTAATGGCGAATGGACGCTCCTCAGCATGAGCGAACTTCATCAACCCGATTGGTTCGGCGCCGGCGGGTCGTTCCCTTGGTGGCGTGCGCCGCCATTGGCTGTTTGGTGTTTGGACTTTGGCTCGCCAAAGTTCGACTGTTCAAGAACTCTGCCAAGAAAAAACTCGCGGTTGCTCAAAAGACGCTGAGAGACGGAGATTTTTTGCGAGCGGAACAACTCGCGGCAGCCATTTCCCGAGAAGACCCCCTGTTCATCAAAAGTCGATTGTTGGCAGGAGAGGCGGCGACTCGCCAGAATCACCTGGACGACGCCATTGCGTACTATGAGGAACTTCCTCGAACGAATTCCCCTGACTCGTTGCTGGCGGCATTTTCCGCAGGGGAAGTCTTCCGTCTTCTGGGACGGCTGACGCGAGCGGAGGACTGCTACGAATTCGTTCTGAAGCACCGCCCCGATGATGTGGTGGCGCACTCGCGGCTCGCTGAAGTGCGGACGCTGACCGGACGGAACTGGGAAGCAAGATCGCACCTGTTCGCACTCATCCAATTGGGGGACTGGTCGTTACTCGAACTGACGTTCCTGGCCGATCTGGAACGCCCCATTGAGCACGATGATTTTCTTCAGCAATGTGCTGAGCGGGCTCCGGACGATCTGTACGTTCAGTTTGGCCTGGCCGTGAATGCGGTGATGGACAAGCATCTCGGGGAGGTGGAACAAAGCCTTCGAGACATTCTTCGGCGAGCCCCGCAATTGCTGGCCGCACACGCACTTCTTGGAGAAATCCTCCTCCTTGACCATGAGGATCGGATGGGAGAGTGGATTCGTCAACTCCCAGAAAACTGGAAATCTCATCCCGATATCTGGCTTGCTCGAGGGCTGTTTGACCGCCGCCGAGGGGAACTTCGTTCGGCCGCGCGTTGCTTTTGGGAAGCCCTCCGCTTGGAACCCAACCATCGCCAGGCGAATTATCAACTCGGGCAGGTCCTCACCGCATTGAAGGAATCAGGTGCGAAACGGTTTTTGGAACGTGCCGATCAACTCTCTGATCTGGCGAAGTTTTTGGACCGGGTTTTTCATTCACAGGGGAAGGATGAGCCCGCGATGTACGAAGTTGCGAAACGGCTGAAGGAAACGGGCCGGGTCTGGGAATCCTGGGCTTGGGCCACGACGGGGAGCAGAACGTTTCCTCAGAGTCGCTGGCCCGCGGATCTGATCGCGGAGTGCGAATCGATTCTGACCCCGGAAACTCCGCGAACTCTCGACGCGGCGCGTCTCGTGTTGGCGTATGACTTCGCAGATGACAATCTGGCCGAAGTCGGGAATCCCTTGAGCCTGGATCCACAGAAACAACGGGCGACGGAGTTTCACATCCATTTTGAACTGGTCCCCGAGACGGCCGGCTTGGATTTTGTGTACGACAATGCTCGTGATCAGAATCGTCTCCCCGGAAATCGGATGTTTCAGCAAAATGGGGGAGGCGTTGCCGTTTTGGATATCGAGTTAGACGGCTGGCCCGATCTGTTCTTCTCCCAGGGCGCCCCCTGGCCAGACGGAGCCCTTCGGCCCGTTTCAGATCCCTCTCAGATCAGCCGCTGGTATCGCAACCAGCAGGGAGCGAGTTTCCAGGATGTCACCACCCAGACTACCGTTGTGGACGATGGATTCGGACAGGGGGCCAGTGCGGGAGACTTTGATAACGATGGGTTTGCGGATTTGTACGTGGCGAACATCGGTCCCAATCAGTTGTATCAGAACAACGGAGATGGCACGTTCTCTCAAGTCACGGTTCTGGCAAATCCTGAGAACGAGGCATGGACCGCGAGTTGCCTGCTCGCCGATCTGAATGCCGACGGACACCCCGACATCTATGAAGCCAATTATCTGAAAGGCAAAGATGTTTTCACCAAACGATGCGCCGACAAAGCCTGCTCTCCCAAGGTCTTTGCCGGCGCGGACGACTGCTTGATCATCAGCCAAGGGGATGGCACCTTTCAGCGTGTTCCGAACGCCACGCCATCGGACGAACCGAAAGGCCTGGGAATCGCCACGATCTATCTGGACTCGCTTCACCGTCCGTCGCTGTTGATTTCAAACGATCAGGTCGCCAACCATTTCCTCCTGAATCAACAGATCGATGAATGGCCCGGGGTCCATTTGAAGAACGAAGCGCTCCTTCGCGGAACGGCCTACAACAACGATGGGATCGCCATGGCCTGTATGGGCATCGCAGTTGACGACGCAGACGGGAATGGCCTCCCCGATCTCTTTGTCACCAACTTTCGTAATGAGTCCAATACGCTTTACCTACAGGATGCCCCAGGATTGTTTGTGGACGCGACCTCTGCCACGGGGTTGGTTTCCCCTTCCTGGGAGAAAGTGGGATGGGGCACGCAGTTCCTCGACGCGGACCTCGACGGATTCTCCGATTTGGCCGTCGTCAATGGGGATGTCGACGACTACCGGCCAGAGGGGGGCGAATATGAGATGCAGCCGCAGTTCTTTCGCAACACGGGGGGAGCAAGATTCCTTGACATTTCCCCGCAAGCCGGACCCTATTTTTCGACGAAGACGCTCGGACGCGGACTGTCACTGCTCGATTGGAACCGCGATGGAAAGATGGATTTCGTCGTCTCCAATATCGGTGGTCCCGCGTCTCTGTTAACGAATCGGTCACACATCGGCCACTTTCTCAACGTGCGGCTGCATGCGAGGAGAACCGCTCGGGATGCGTTTGGCGCTCTGGCGACCGTCTTGACTGGTTCCGCTGCAATCAGCAAACAACTCAACCCAGGAAACGGCTACATGGCCAGCAACGAACGCCTGCT
>JAGQQQ010000549.1 GCA_020426125.1 Planctomycetaceae bacterium | reverse complement strand
GGGAGCGGTCGGCTACATCGACTTCACCGGCAACATGGACACCTGCATCGCCCTGCGGACGCTAGTGATCACAGATGATCAAGTCTACGTTCAAGCCGGAGCCGGAATCGTCGCCGATAGCGTCCCCTCGTCGGAGTACCAGGAAACCCTGAATAAAGCTCGTGGTCTGCTGAAAGCCATCGCCCTCGCAGAGGCAACGATTCCAAAGAGAGAACAGTAGCTGCCGATTGCCTCAATCCCTTTTGCCGCAATCACCAATCACGCACGGGTAATGAATGCCGCGGCAATCGCGTTCCGGTCTCTGACGAGCATTCTTGCGTTAAGGCCGCGCGGCGAATGGGACGAATCAGAAGAAAAGGTGTGTCGCTTTTCTTGCAGGTGTGCGAATTCCCCTGAACCGTATACTGATGGCTGTTGACCTCGTTCGCCAACAGCCTCGCAATGTATCGCACCATCGCTTGGGAACTCTCCTTCAAGATGTCCTCGATTTGAGCGGCTTCAAGCTCCTGACCGTCTGTCAGTTCGATGTCTGGATTAAAATCACGCATGGCTTCCCTCCCTGGGAAAAGAATCAAATTCCATTCCAGTCAACTCGCCCCAGGACGTATCCCAAATTTCCGACCGATCATTGACGCGCACACACCAGCGGGATCATCAAACGGGTGTCGAGACTGGCGATACAGTCTTCTGACTTGTCGTCGATTCCGAATCACGGTAGTAGCTGCCGTAGTTCCCGACTTCGTAGCCATCGGCCGCGGCGGCTTCCGCGTCGAGGTCGTTGGCGATGACGCCGTAAAGTTTGACGCCGTGGTTGGCGAGCTTTTCGAGGGCTCGTTGCACGGTGAGGTGCCGGGTCTTCTTCAGTCGCACGGTGAGTGCCATCCCATCGGCATGAGGAGCGACGATCGACGGATCACTAACTGCCAGCACCGGTGGCGAGTCGAGAATGATGATGTCGTACTCGTCCCGGGCCTCTCGAATCATCTGCGGGAACATCGCCCCGGAGAGCAGTTCCGCGGGATTGTCAGGACAGAGACCGGCGGTCATCACGCCGAGTCCGCTGACCGGCGTGTTGCGAACGGCATTCCGCCATTCAATTTCTCGGAGGAGGACATCCGTCAGGCCGACTTCTTGCTCGAGCCCAAACAGGAAGTGTTGGGTCGGTTGGCGGAGGTCGGTGTCAATTAGCAGAACCTTCTTGCCGGACTGAGCGGTGGCGATGGCGAGATTGGCTGCGAGCGTGCTTTTCCCGTCTCCCGGTTCCGGGCTGCTCATTTGCAGAACCTTTTCCCCATTCTTCATCGAGAACAGCAAGGTTGTTCGCAGAGACCGGAACGCCTCCGCCTCACGCGATCCCGGTTGATGGTAATAGTACAGCGTCGGTGACAACTGGCCGCGACGGTGATCCCGCGACTCGGCCGAAACGGCGAACTCAGGGACTGAGCCGAGTACCACGTCTTTGGTCGCCTGTCGCACATCGTCCAGTGTTTTGAGCCGGGAATCGGACCACTCACGGAAGTAAGCGAGCGAGAAGACCAGGGCGATCCCCAGCACTCCGCAGCTTCCGACGAGTTTGATGACTCGCTTCAACGAACGTTCCAAACGGACCTGAGAAATCTGTTGCAGACGGTAGCCTTCCTGCTGGCGGCCGACGTCATAGGCGGCGAGTTGATCGTAGAGCCGCTCGAACTGCTCCTTCTTCATCGCAATTTCGTCCTTGCGACGCTGATCCTCGACTTCGAAGAGTTCGGCTTCCTTGGCCTTCTCTTCGGCATCTTCATGGAGGATCGCCAAGTTCTCATCGTCCTTGTCGAGTTCCTTGAGCTGGTCTTCCAGAGTTTCCCGGTAGACGGTGACAATGTCCATTCCCAGCGCCGCTGATCGCGAGGACAAGGGGTTCTTTCCAGACTGCTCCAAATCTGGAGGGGTCAGACCCTGCTTGGTGTAGAAATCAAGGATCGTGTCGATCTGCCCCTGGACATTTCGCACCGCACTGTGATCCGCTCCCAGCGAGTGCAGCAACCGTTGTTCGAGCAGACGGGCGGTGAGGAGTTGCTGGTCAAGCGAAGCCTTCTCGGGAGAAGCCGTCAGTGCGCTGCCCCCTCCGCCTCCCGCCCCCTGATTCGAACCGGAGGTTCCGGTCGAGAGCGAATGGAGAACCCAGAACTCGAGAGCCTCTCGGGAACTGGAGCTATCGAGTTTGCGATCGAGCGTCGCGAGTTTCGCGAGGATTCCGGACCGCTTGCGGAGGTTTTCATTCTGGGCCGTTTCGATGGCCGCGAGTTCCGTTTCATACCGGGACTGTGCGGCGGTGGGCATGCCGTTGACAGTCACCACGGGCGACGCCGTCAGGTAAACGGGAGCTTCCTTTCGGAATCGGGCGTAGTCCTTTTCCAATTCTTGAATCGTAAGTTCCAATTCGACCTGCCGTTCGATCAAGTGAGCGTAGAGTTCCTTCGCGTTCACGTTCCGGGTGTCTTCGAGATAGTCTCGGTACGATTCGACAATTGCCTGGACGACCAGTTTGGCGACCTCTTTGTCAGCGTGCAGGTAGTTGATGTCCAGGACGTTGTCGAAGGAGCTTTCCCGACCAGCGCTCCGGGACACATTGAGTCCCTCGGTCACTTCCTTGTACGGGTCGTAGGCGTTGGCCAGAGCGGGGATTTTTTCGAGGCCGTGGTCTTTGAAGGCGCGTTGGACGATCAAGTCCGTTTGGATCAACTGAACATGGTCGCCGCGATCGCCGTATCGGTTGGCTTCACCATCTTCGAGCGGAGTGGAGGCCTTTTTCGAGACGAGAATCTGTGTGGAGGCGGAGTAGAGCGGGCCTTGCAGCAGATACAATCCCACCCCTGCCAGCAAGCCCAGGCAGGCTCCGACCATCAAGGGTTTCCAGATCGACAGCACGAACGTGATGATGTCGATATGCCGACGGGGGGCCTTCGTCGAACCCGGGTTATGGTAACCGAAGGGGGCGAAGTCGAATTCGGCAGGCTGGTTGTCGTGGTCTTTCGGGGAAGTCACGTGCGGAACTCCGATTGTCCGGATAGGTCTTGAAGCCGGTCAACTTGGAAAAGGGCGATCACTTGAAGGTCGTGTGCCGGATCGGTCAGCGAGTTTAGGCATTCGCGGAGGTCGCCGATGGTTCCGTGAAGTCACACTGCTTGTAAAAGGCCAGTGTCTCGGTCAGACCCTCGGCGAGTCCGGTTCGGACCTCGTAACCCAAGTCTTGCTGAATGGCACTGATATCCGCCCAGGAATGGAGAATGTCACCGGTCCGGGGAGGAAGGAATTCGGGAGAGAATGGCTTATCCAGTTCCGAACAGATCAGCCGCAGCAATTCCAAAACGGTAATTGTGGTGCCCGTGGCGACGTTGTAGACGTTACCAGAAACACCGGGAATGGTCGCTGCGAGGATGTTTGCCTGAACGACATTACTGACGTGGACAAAGTCCCGAGACTGTTCGCCGTTGCCGAAAATGCGGGGAGTTTTGCCTTCGATCAGGGCCTTCGCGAACAGGGGAATCACCGCCGAATAAGGACTGGCGGGGTCCTGCCGTGAGCCGAAGACATTGAAGTATCGCAATCGGACCACTTCGAGGTCATACGAGGCGGCAAAAGACTGGCAGTACAGTTCCCCGGCCAGTTTGGCGGCGGCGTACGGGGAGAGCACTTCCGGAACGTGTGTCTCCCGTTTGGGCATTTCAGGGGAGTCGCCGTAGGCACTGCTGGAACCGGCGTAGACGACGCGACGCGCTCCGGCACGACGGGCGGCGTCCAGGAGATTAATGGTGCCCGTCACGCAGGCGGCGTGCGTCACCAGCGGCTTTTCGACACTCAGTGGCACTGAAGCCAGCGCCGCCTGATGGAAGACGGTGTCCACTCCGACCATCGCGGCGTCGACCGCCTTCAGGTCTTGGAGATCGGCTTCGATAAACGTGATTTCGTCGGCGATATGATCGAGGTTGTGGAGAGAGCCAGTGCATAAATTGTCGAGGACTCGGACATCATGGCCCCGACGGACCAGTTCCGTTGTCAGATGGGATCCAATGAATCCCGCTCCTCCGGTGACCAGACAGGTTTTCATTTCCGCTGCCATGAGGCAGTTCCTTCGTCGTTGTGGCGATCAGGGCGTGTATTTTGACAGCTGCGCGAACCCCCTTCTTGCATGAGAGTTCCGGCGAGCTTGTTCAAGAGTACAACTCGGGGAACTGAAAACATGTTCCATTTCCCAAACAAGTTCATTTTTCTGAACGATACGTCGAGTCTCCACGTTTGGTGAGGCTCTGTTTGGAAAAGGCAACTTTCGAAGCGGATTCCTCCGCGTGGTCGATGAAACCCGCAAGACTGTATTCATTTGTCTGGTTGGCGAAATCCCATCAAATGGCTCCAAGCGAATCGAGTTGCTCACGGGGACCGGACGATGATGCGTTTCCTGTGAAAATCTTCCGTAAATGGCGTGTCTGGCTTGCTTTTCTGCCCCGGATCTTTGGAGAATTCCGGCTTGCCTCAGATTTGAGGAAATCGATGTTTGGCCGCGAGGCATTCTTTCCCCGCTCGCTCCACATTCAATGAATTCCTATTCAATGAAACGGAGACTGGCGGGACGGCGGTACCCCCATAGTGGGCGCTGGAAGTTGCTGGTCCAAATATCCTAAAGACAATCATCCGTTATCCGGGGCCGATGGTTCCCGGAAGTCCCCGTTGCCGACAACGTTGCTCTCAATACGGGCGCCCGGTGTCGAGATATTGAAAAGCCCTGAAGCAGGTCGTTCTGGAATGAACAACGACGACGTTCAACAGCCCCCTCAA
>JAGQQQ010000548.1 GCA_020426125.1 Planctomycetaceae bacterium | reverse complement strand
GGCAGCATATCGGTTTCATTTTCCAAAAGTCGAACCTCATTCCGTTTCTCTCTGCCGAGGAGAGTGTGCGGATTGCAATGGAACTCAATGGAGAGTCCCGTCGTGCTGCGGCGAAACGCTCAATAGAATTACTCGACTATCTCGGAGTGGCCGACCGGGCGAAGAATCTCCCGTCGATGCTTTCAGGGGGGCAACAACAGCGAGTCGCCGTCGCACGAGCACTGGCGAATCGCCCCAGCGTGATTCTCGCTGACGAGCCGACCGCTGCTCTGGACAGCCATCGAGGTCGGCAAGTCATGGAACTCCTCGCCCAAGTCGCCCATGAGCAGCGGGCGGGAGTCATCGTTGTGACTCACGACCACCGCTCTCTGGAAGTGTTCGACACACGATACGAGATGGAAGATGGTCGCCCGTTTTTACCGACGTAACCTAATCTGTTCCTGTAGTTTCTCCACGAACGCATCTGCGGCACGAACCGGGAGTGTTTTCGTTTTCCGACTTCGTGTCAACGGTTTCGGAAATCAACTCGCTTCGTTACTGAGTCGTCACCACAAGAAACTCTCCGGGCCGCGCGATTGTTCCAATTCCCAAGAATTGGTTCCCGCGAAGTTCCTCGAAGGCATACGACTCCGATCCCATGAATGCGTTCCCGGTCGAGTAGAAGACTTGGATTGCTCCGGTCGTCGAGTTGAACGCCAGGATGTCGTCGAGACCATCGGAATTGAAATCTCCGACTCCCATGGGGGTGTGCGAACTCACTGGACTGGTTGTCCATTGAGACGTTTGTCCCGTCGCGGAGTCGACCACCCACCAGAATCCTTGGGGTGTCAGAGCGGCAATATCATCGCGGCCATCGCCGTTCAAGTCGCCAAGCAGGTGACCGGACCAAAGCGTGGGCATGGCCCACGAGGCGCCGAGATACCGAAGATCATAACTGCCAGAGGCGTTGACATAGGCCTCAAACCAGCGGCCCCCGTTGTCCTGAAGGGCGGCATCATCGGCGATTCCGTCGCCATCCAGGTCGCCCCCCATGAACCGATTTAGAACGCCGGCGGCAATGGGCGCACTGTCAAAACCATCGATTCTTTGGAGATCGGCCCTGCCATCGAAATTAAAGTCCGTTGCCTGATACTCGCCCGCTGGGACGTAACGACCAAACTCCTGGAGGAATCCGGTCCCTGTCGAAATGCGATTCCAGTTGGCATAGTCTTCGTTGAGCGTCATCAGATCATCCCGACCGTCTCCATTGACATCGGCGACGAGGACGGTGTGCCAGTCGTGTGCGGCTCCCTGCCGTCCCCAGTAGGAAATCTCCAGACCGGCGTAGACATGAAGGCCGACGTAGAATTCGCCCGTCGGCAGAATCCCCAGAATATCCAGGCGATTGTCGCCGTTGAAGTCCCCCGTCCGGAACTCCCAGTCGCGGTCGGGTGAAAAACGGCCGACTTGATGCAATCCAAACGGGCTCCCACTCCCCAACAGACTGCGTTCCGAATTCAGAATGGAAACGTCGCCTGTCGTGGAATCGTAGAAATACGCGTCATCCTTCGATTCGAGTTCATATGCTCCGATATCCACCGATGCGCCGACAAATCGCTCGAAACCGACTCCACGTTGGTCATTCGATAGCGGGAATCCCCGGATCGATAAGGCCTCGGCGTCGGCGCCGGCGTCAAGGGCAATGCTGGCAGGGGTCAACTCGTAAACCCAGGTCTGCCCTCCGGATTGCGTCAGGACCGGCGACATGATTCGCGATCTGGGAAATGTGCGTCCGACGATTTGATTTTCGTTGACACCGTTGGCCGGGAGGTTTTGCCCATCTCCAATGATATTATTCGAAGACGCGGAGGAGATCGTTTTGCCGTGCAGATCGAAATCCGGGAGAAGCATGTTTGTCCGCACCGGATTGTTGACGAGGATCGAATTGTAGATCGTCGTTTGTGCCGCGCCGCTGTTGGCTGTGTAGACGCCCCCGTCGTTGTCGGCAATGGTCGTGTTCCGCATCGTCAGTGACGACCGATTGTAAATCGCTCCGGTGCGCAGCCCCAGATAGATCTCAATTGCTACGTTCCGGGAAAACGTCGAGTTCAAAATGATCGTCGGGCCGGCAAGATAAGCGCCCCCTCCGAAACCATAGACGAGCCGGTTTGCCCGGATGGAACTCCGTTCAATCCCGAGAAACTGCCCGCGATGTGAGATCCCGGCTCCGACGCCCCCCGTATTGGCTGTGTTCCACCGAACGTCAACCGATCGGAGGCGGAGAGTCGCCTCATTCAGGATCCCCCCACCCTCGTTCGCGAAGCCGCCCGAGATTGTCAACGAGTCGATCGAGACATCGGCATTGGCCCCTTGAATGTGAAAGACACGAGAATGGTTATCGCCATCGATAACGGTTTGACCTGCGCCGTTCCCTTGAATCAGTGTGAGGTCGCTAACCAACAACTCTCCCAGAGACAAGACAAATGGAACGTTGTTCGTCGCGCTGCGAAACGTCACGGAATCCAATCCAGGGTTGCTGTTCGCCAGATTGATCGCCTCGCGAAGGGACAGATTCCCCGGAGAGGTGTTGCCATCGACTTCGTCGATATTGTGGTCCACGAAATACTGAGTCAGCAGAACCCGGTTCTCCAGTTCCTCGGGGTGTGGACGAAAACCGCCACGTCGCTGACGTGAATGCGAGTGAAGCGACTGTTTCACCCACCGCACGAGGCGCTGCAGAGACGTTTTCATCGGTGACCTTCGTTTGCTGGAACCTGCTACGCGACCATCATTGAAGATTGCTTCATTGAACCCATTTTCCGTACCGATATCACGAAGTCGTACATCTGTCAAACTTCGGTTGAGAGTGCGCATTGTCGAGTGTGCGCATGCCAAAAGCTGGTGGAAAAACCACTCGCTTCGAGACGAGGATTGCACAATTCGGAGAAATCAGTGACGGATATTCGCGGATGAAACGGATTTCCACCGATCTCCGCCAGAGTTCTCTCTCGATTTTCCATCGCGCCCGACTCGATCGAGGGTTCCTGTGAGTGTCAAAAGACAACGGGTGATCGATCCCGCCGTGATTCTAAAAAAGTATCCGTGTTCCTCCGTCGGATCCGTTTGTTCGGTGCCCGCATTCCTGGCAAAGACGTGGTGCCGGATGAAAACTCAACCTTTCATGCCATTCACGACAATCCACAGGCAAACACACTCATCGACGGTTTGAAGAGAGTGTCGGCTCAGATGAGATCGGGACTCTGAAACGAGGTCAGCGCTTTCATATAGTTCGATCGCTCCAGGGCACCGGGGTTGGGGCAGTTCTTGTGGCTCATGCTCCCTTTGAGTTGGGAGACGGACTGGTAGCCGTGTTCTCCCATCCACCGGGACATCTGGGTGAGCATCTCTGTCACATAGCCGGGGCCTTTCTTGAGCAGGATGCTGGTGACCATTGCCACGTCCGCTCCAGCGAGGAGCATTTTCATCACATCCTCACCCGAACTGATGCCGCTTGTGGCGGCGAGTTGGCCGGAAACGCGGCCGTAAAGAATGGCGATCCAACGAAGCGGTAGGCGGATTTCGCGAGGGTCGCTGAGCGAGAGTTGGGCATCAATCTCCGTGAGATCATTTTTCAAATCGGGTTGGAGGAAGCGATTGAACAGGATCAGACCATCGGCTCCGGCCTCGAAAAGCCTCGCGGCGAAGTTCGGGAGCGAGCTAAAAAACGGTCCGATCTTCACCCCGAGTTGGATGGAGATGTTACTCTTCACTTCGTGAACGAGTTCGAGATAGGTCTCTTCCAACTGTTGACTGGTCACCTCGGGGTCGGTGGGGAGGTAATACATATTGAGTTCCAGAGCCGATGCTCCGGCAGACTCGATCTGACGGGCGAAACGGGTCCAACCTCCACGTGTCACCCCGTTGAGACTCCCGACGATGGGAATGTCGACGGTTTGTCGAGCCTCTTCAATCGTTTCCAGATAGCGATCGGGCCCCGAGTTGTAATCGGCGAGTTCGGGGAAGTAGTTCCCGGCCTCGGCGAAAGAGTCGGCGCCATAGTCCATCAGCCCGCCGAATTGCCATTCTTCGAATTCAATCTGCTCTTCGAACAGAGACGGCATCACCGCCGCGGCGACCCCCGCGTCCGCCAGACGCTTGAGGTGATCGAGATCGGCCGTGTGTGGACAGGCGGATGCGAGAATCGGGTTCGGCAAATCCAGACCGAGCCAGCGTGTCGACAGGTCAAGAGAATGTGACATGGGGTGGTTCGCTATTTAAGGTGGGAATGTCTAGGGAGGGAAAATCCGAAGCTCGAATCTCGAAATTCGAAACAAAT
>JAGQQQ010000547.1 GCA_020426125.1 Planctomycetaceae bacterium | reverse complement strand
GAGGTTCTCCCACATGCGCGATTGAGATTCATGAATCCCCAGCGAGCAGGCTTCGCCACAGGCGAGGCCGAAGTTGTCATCCACCAATCCCTGCTCGTAGATGCCGTGCCCCGCTTCGTGGAGCGTCCCGAAGAAGGCCCCCGGAAAATGGTGCTCATCGTATCGGGTCGTCAACCGGCAGTCCCCTGGACCAATTCCCGAACAGAACGGATGCGCCGCGATGTCCAACCGACCGGCATCAAAGTCGAACCCAATTGCCGCCGCGGCCGCGAGGCTGAGTTCCTTCTGCTTGTCGACGGGATAGTGCCGCTCCAAGATCGCGACGTTGGGACTTCGTCCCGAATCTTTGATCTCGCTCACGAGTTTCACCAGGGCTTCGCGAAGGGGGGCGAACGCCGCCTGAATTTGTTCCGTTGTCGCCCCAGGTTCGTAGTCCTCAATCAGGGCGTCATACTTCACACCCGTGGGGCTGCCGAGAGCGTCAGCTTCTTCCCGTTTGAGAGCGACGACCTTTTTGAGCCATGGTTGAAACGGAGCGAAGTCCTTCGCTTTCCGGGCACCGACCCAAGCCTGCTGAGCGAGCGTCGTGACCCGTGACATCTCCTCAACGAGTTTCCGGGGAAGTTTTGTTGCACGCGAATATCCCCTGCGGGCATCCCGAACATTGGCAGCTTCGGGCGAATCCTCCGTGAGGGACATGGCCGATTCACATTCGCCAATCAATTCCCCGATGCGAGGATCGGTCCCTTGGGCATGGGCCATCCCCGCGAGCAGGGCCAGCTGATTCGCTCGATGCTCGGCCCCCTTGGTTGGGAGATTCGTTTGTTCGTCCCAACTCAAAACAGCGCCACAGGAGCGGAGCAAAGCGAGTTCTTTCAGTTGGGCCACGAGATCCGTGTACGCCTGGGGAAGTTCGGCCATCCTTGTGATCTCCTTCGATGTGCGTCGATTTGCGCGAAAGTCTGACAAATTCTGAACGAATTGGCTCTGAGCCGCGTTTCCAGCCTTTGGCCCCAAACGGCATCGAGTGGTTTCCCCGCGAAAACCTCTCCATCCTCATCGGGTTATACCCGCTCGCGCCCTTTTGTCACCCATGTCCTTTCTCAAGAGACACGGAACAATTTTCTGCGTCGCGGCGAGAAAGGGATTCTCACGTTGCAACTTCACCCCTATTCTGGCAGGTAGGAACTTGTTCCGTCAAAGGAGCCAATACACCAAATGTGGTTCATTTTTCGCCAATTGCTGTTCTGGATTTGGGCGTCGCCGGCCACGATGTTCGGACTGTTCGTGGGAGTGCTGTCGATGCCGCTGGGGACTCGGTGGCAACGATCTGGACATACCCTGGAGTGCCACGGCGGCCCCATCTGCTGGGTTCTCGAACACCTCCCGGTGCCCGCCGCCGCAATGACCCTGGGGCACGTTATCTGGGGCCAGTCCCCAGCGGCTCTGGATTTCACAAGAAATCATGAACGTGTCCATGTGAAACAGTATGAACGCTGGGGACCAATTTTCATCCCCGCCTACTTACTCGCCTCTCTGTGGCTCAAAATTCGGGGGCGGAAAGGCTACTGGGACAATCCTTTCGAACGGGAAGCTTACGAGTTCGACCGACTCTGCCAAGTCGGCGAATGCGAACGATTGGCATGAGGGGAGAAGGGGACAGGGGCCGGGGATCAGGGATTCGTCGGCGAGCGGGGGATGTCAATCCCCTGGGGCCGTAACCGTGAGAGTGAACACGATGTCGCAATGGGATGACGGAATATCGAAACCCGACGACCCTCAATGGAAACAGGCGGTTCAACTGCTCAAAGACTCTCAACGTGTCGCGGTCTTCACGGGCGCCGGGATCAGTGCGGAGAGTGGCATCGCCACCTTTCGCGATGAAGGTGGCTTCTGGCTTCGGTTTCCCCCGGACGAGTTCGCCAACTGGAAAGGGCTCATGCAGGTCGCCCTGCTGCATCCGGCGCGGATGGCCGAGTTTCTGGTGGCTATCTTGGAACCGGTGGCTCAGGCTGAGCCCAATCCAGGGCATCGGGCGATCGCGGAACTGGAACGATTTCGGCAAGTCACTGTGATCACACAGAACATTGACCGGCTGCATCAAGACGCCGGGAGTCGGATGGTTCATGAAATCCACGGAACGCTGTTCGAGGTTGTGAGTCTCGTGGCCCGTCGTCATGTTCGATCGGTGTCTCGCTCCGACCTACGGGAGATCGTGGAGAAACTTCGGCATCTGGAATCGGCAAAGTGGACAAGTCTCGCGGTGATGGAGGCCGTGCAGCCGATCTTCGGAGCGGGGCAGGACGGATTTCATCGGCCGAATCTTGTATTGTTCGGAGATGCGATGGCCGAACCAGCGTGGAGTCTGGCCCAACAGGCCGTCAAAGATTGTGATGTGCTGATCACGGTCGGCACATCCGGCACCGTTTATCCGGCGGCATTACTGGTCGATCAAGCCCGCGCTCAGGGAATAGCAACGATCGTTATCGACCCCGAAACATCCGGAGGGGATGTCTGGCTTCGAGGAAACGCCGCCGACTTGCTCCCGAAACTCGTCCAGGAACTGGAATCCCCATGAGAACTGACACAAGCCACTCCCATCGCGAGCACTTTTTGATCGACGTCGGACACACGCGATCGAAGTTCGCGAAGTGCCAGTTTCTGGAGGGCCGGTCCCGACCGGAATTCCTCGAACGGGAATCTGTCCTCAAGTCAGACTCAATCCCTTGGGATACATTCGGTTCCTGGTTTTCCAGCTCAGCGCATTTCGTTCCCTCGATTCTGGCGACCGATCAGCAACGGCTCCAAAATCTGCTTCAGCAATGGCCCGGTGATTGGCCGCAGCCGCAAGTTCTCAAAGACAAACAGACGCTGCCATTAAAAATCGACGTGGACTACCCCGAAAAAGTTGGGATGGATCGACTACTGAATGCGATCGCAGCCAATCGAATTCGGCATCCCTCCCAGCCGGCCATCAACGTCTGTTCGGGGACGGCAGTGACCGTGGATGTGGTCGATCACCACGGCGTCTTTCGCGGCGGAGCGATCCTCCCCGGGATCCTGATGACCAGTCAGTCAATGCGCGACCAGACGACAACTCTCCCGCTCATCGACCCTTGGGAACTGCTGAAAGTCGAACCGGACGTCCTGGGAAGAAACACCGAAGCCGCGATTGCAAGTGGTGTCTACTGGGGGCATTTGGGAGCGGTGCGGGAACTGATCGCGAGGTTCAAAGATCTGCTCCGAGGCGAAGGACGAGATCCCGTCGTCTACGTCACCGGCGGCGCGGCGAGAATTCTTACTCCCTATCTCGGCAACGTCTGCCATGAACCGACACTCACGCTGGAAGGCCTGGCTTACGTCGCGACGAAGTGAACAGTCGACCGCCGGGCGAGCGGGAGACGTCAGTCCGCCGCCCCGAGGACAGAGTCGTTGTGTCAACACCGTCTTCTCACAAAACTTCCATCAATCAGATTGCTGCTTCCGTGAAATGTTTGTTGTTCCCCTTCGGCAGTTCGGGCGACGTCTTTC
>JAGQQQ010000546.1 GCA_020426125.1 Planctomycetaceae bacterium | reverse complement strand
ATCAGCCCGATGACGAATCCGGTCTTCTTCGAAGATCCCCGGACTGTCACCGAAGCCCGGTTCATCTTTCTGAACAACTCCATCCCCAACGCTTTAGGCGGGGGAGACGCCCAGTTGTACGCGACTCAACTTCGTGTCGCCTTGTCCGATGATATCTCAATCATCGCCGCGAAAGATGGCTTCATCGTCTCCCAGAATCCGCTGCTGGACGACGGATTCGCGGACATTTCCGTGGGTTTGAAAGCGAACGTCTGGAAAGACGCCTGCCTGCAACGGATCCTCAGCGTTGGAGCCAGCTACGAATTGCCGATCGGCAGCACCCGCGCTCTCCAGGGGAACGGCGACGGCGAGTTCCATCTGTTCGCCACAGGGGGAACCGAGTTCCTGGGCAATATGCACTATGTGACAGCCTCGGGATTCCGTCTCCCTGCGAATACCGCCCAAGAAAGCCAGGTCTGGTACTGGTCCAACCACGTCGACCTCCAGGCCGGAGACACCGGCCTGTACCTGTTCGGCGAAACCAACTGGTATCACTGGATGCGGTCCGGAAACGCTTTTCCGGTTCCCGTGGAAGGAGTGGACCTGATCAATTTGGGAGCCGTCGGAGTCGCGGGAAATGACATCGCCACGGCCGCCTTCGGGGTGAAGTACAAGCCCAGCTGCCACACGGAACTCGGGATCGCCTATGAAATCCCGATGACCGATCGACGGGACATTCTCCAAAATCGTCTGACGTTCGACTGGATCCTCCGCTACTAAACCGCAACAGCGGTGGCGACGATCTGCCGACACGCCCGGATCAGGATTCCGCCGTTTCCTGATCCGGGTTTTTGCATGCGCTGTTGTTACAATGTCGGAGGGGCATTGATGGCGAAATGTGGAGTGCTCCGACTCATCGGAGCTTTCGTTCAAGCGAAGCGTCCGAATTACCAGACCGCAGTCTCATTGTCGCAAAGCTATGATCAAAGGAAAGCGGTAACGAGTGACCGCACTCCAAGAAAAACGGTCACTTCGATCCCACGGCCGTCCGTCGAATTCATTCACTCCCACACTTAACCTGTCAGATTCACAAGCGGGAGGATAATCTCGCGGCGGTTTCTTCAGGCGAATTCGAGTGAAGGAAGACACAGAGGGCTGACGCCCCCCGCTCGCGGGACAACGTCGAGAACTACGGCTTTATCACCGCTTCGTCGAGATTCATCACGGCTCGTGCGACCATCGTCCAGGCGGCCAGTTCCGCATTGGAGTTCTCCTGTCCCGTGATCTTGTCGGCGGACAATTCTCCCTGTTCCAGCCGATGTTTCTGGGTCTGATAGAACTCAACGAGAGCGGACAACTCCTCCAAAGATGGCGGTCTTGTCACGAGGCGACGGAAGATCGCCGTCGCCTGGACTTCAATGTCATCCGCCGCATTCTGAACAACACGCTGCGCCAACGATCGGGCCATCTCCAGATACATCTCATCGTTGAGTAGTGTGAGGGCCTGCAAGGGCGTATTGCTCCGATCTCGCCGGGCCAGACAGTTTTCGCCCGACGGGGCATCAAATACCGCAAACGCCGCGAATGGAGCCGTTCGCTTACTAAACGTATACAGTGACCGCCGGTACCGTTCCTCGCCTTGAGAGATTGGCCACGCGGAGTTGCCGTAAGCGAGTGCCGTGACACTCTCTGGTTGGGGCGGGTAGACACTCGCCCCCAGCATTTTGTGCGAAAGTAACCCCGCCGCGCTCAGCATTCCATCACTATCCAGTTCGGCGTCAATCCAATATCGTGGGCCACGAGCGAGCAATTCGTTTGCGGGATCCCGCTTGAGCAGCTCGGGAGTCAGTTCCGAACTTTGCTGGTAGGTCCGGCTGGTCACAATCAGGCGATGGAGCCGCTTGATCGACCAGCCGTTCTCCATGAACTCGACTGCCAGCCAGTCGAGCAGTTCCGGATGGGGCGGCGGTTTGGACTGTGTGCCATAGTCACCGTTGGTGCGGACGAGCCCGTCCCCGAAAAAGGTTCGCCAACTCCGGTTCACCGTCACCCGGCCTACGAGGGGATTGCGATCACTCACCAACCACCGGGCAAACGTCAGCCGGTTCGCCGGCTCGGACTCCGGCAGAGGATCAAACAGCTTCGGCACGCCGGCCGAGACATCTTCCCGCGTACTGAGATACTCGCCGCGATGGTGTCGAGACGTGGGCCGGGGATTGTCCGCCGGTCGCTCCTGCATCACCAGCGAAGTCACCGGCTCTGGAATCTGCTTTTTCAGGTTCTCGATCGGCTTACGGTCCTCCGCCAGCTCTGGAGCGATGTACAGATATTGCCGCTGAAGTTGCTGCATCTCCTCTTCGGTGACCGAGTCAGGCGACTTTGCCAAGAGCGATTCGATTTCGGCGGGGTAGGGCTTCGCAGCCACGAGTGGCTTCGCCGTTGTTGCGGAGATACGAAATCGTCCCAGGCTCGCGGCGAAGTGCCGTTCGAAGATCATCTCGATTTGAAGTTCCCCTTCGGCGGGGATCGCCTGTTCGAAGTTCAGCACTAAATGGTTGGCCCGTCCTTCTTGGCCGGATGTCGACCAGCCGGTGGAACCCTCTCCATCGAACACATTCGCGGCGTCGGCGGACCCATTTCCAATACTAATTTTTCCATAGCTATGCGAGCCGGACGCAAACGGCACCTTGGCCCCGTTGACCTGAGCATTGAGTTCACTCAGGAAGAAATCTCCTTGTCGGCCTTCGTAGTAACATCGCCCAGGACCTTGGGCGGGCAGTCGATCGTCAGGGAGCACTTCCAGCCGCAGCGCTGTCACCGGTTCTGGCATCTGGCTGAGGTCGAACTGTAATGTAAACACATCTCGCTTCGTGATATCGCCAGTCGAGAAGATGGAACCATCGTCCAGGACTTCTAAACGTGGAAGGTTTGTTTCCAACTGAGTGACGGGCAACACCGTCCATTTCACGGCCGCTTGGCGTTCCGCCTCCAGCCACTTCGTAAACTGTTCTTGGAAGTGTCGCAGTCGCTGTTCCACTTCGGAGCCGTCTCCCCCATCGGGCGGAAATTTCGAGGGGAGTTGCGACTCCAATTTCGCAATACTTGACGCCAATTCCTGCTGCCGGGTCAACGTCGCCGCGTCTTCGAGAATCAGATCGGGTTCGTCGGCGTTGTTCAGTAGGGCCATCAGCCGATAGTAGTCGGTATGAGAGATTGGATCGTACTTATGGGAATGGCACTGAGCACAACCAGTTGTCAGGCCCATCCAGACGAGTCCGGTCGTGGCGACGCGGTCGACCATTGCATAAAAGCGAAACTCCAGCGGGTCGATGCCCCCTTCTTCGTTAAGCATGGTATTGCGATGGAAACCGGTTGCGACCCGCTGGTCCTGCGTCGCGTGGGGAAGCATGTCTCCGGCGAGTTGTTCGACGGTGAACTGGTCATACGGCATATCCGCATTGATGGCTCGAATCACCCAGTCCCGGTACGGCCAGATCGAACGGGGACGATCCTTCTCGTAGCCGT
>JAGQQQ010000545.1 GCA_020426125.1 Planctomycetaceae bacterium | reverse complement strand
ATCTGCGGACGAGATTTCAACGCGAGGCGGAATCGATTGCTAGGTTTCAGTCTCCTGGAATCGTGCAGGTCTATTCATCTGGGGAACAGGGCGGATTACCGTTCCTGGTCCTGGAACATGTCGCAGGGAGCCACCTTCGGAAGGCGGCCGAACAACGAAAGCCGACGATCGATGAAGCCGTTGAGCTTGTCCGGGACGTTGCTGCGGCGGTCGGTGTCGCACACTCACGCGGGATCGTCCATCGAGATCTGAAACCCGAAAATATTCTGATCGGTGAATCCGGTCCCAAGGTGACCGACTTTGGCCTGGCGGTCGTGTTGGAAGAAGAGCAGGCGTTGACCAGAACGGGAACAATCGCCGGGACTCCCAGTTACATGGCCCCCGAGCAAGCAGCAAGTGCTTCCAGCCAATTGACGCCTGCCTGCGACGTCTTTTCACTCGGTGTGATCCTGTATGAATTACTCACGGGGTATCTCCCGTTCCGAGGAGCGAATCAACTGGAGACGTTGAGACTATTGACTGACGAAGACCCGGTTCCGCCCCGACGGCTGGTTCCGGCGATCTCACCAGACCTGGAAACGGTCGTGCTTCGCTGCCTGCGGAAGGAGCCGTCCCTCAGATACCACACTGCGACCGAACTGGCTGACGACCTCGATCGATTTCTCCGGGACGAGCCGGTCCTGGCACGTCCGCTCTCGCGTGCCCAGGTTGCACTCCGTTGGATGCGTCAGCATCCGGCGATCGTCTTCGGAACGGTTTGCGGGCTTGTCGGCGTGTCGATTCTCGTCGGCACTTGGGCCTCGTTCACATTCCGGCTGGCTGCGGAGCGGGAGCAAAAGGAGTTGCAGCGTCAAGAGGCACAACGAAACTTCGAATGGGCTCTCAAAGCAGTCAACCGACTTGTGGAGTCCGCTGACATCGAGGAGTTCGGAGGACACGCTGTGAGCCCTGTCCAACGGGAACTCCTGGAGCGTGCGCGCACCTTGTTTGAGGAGTTCCGGTCCCTGCCAGCAATCTCTTTCGAGGTTCGCCTTCAGCAGGCGGAAGCGGTGCGAGAACTCGCTCGCGTCACCACCAGGATCTCGCCAGGTCAGGCAGCCGCCGATCTCGCAGATGAATCGTCAGGCTACTACCGATTGATTCTCTCGGAAATTGTCGGCGACGATTCCGGGATTGGTCCGGCCGGTCCAAAGTTGCTCATTCAAGTTCAAACAGGACTAGCAGGGTCTCTGGCAACGGCCGGATCCATCTACCGCAGTCTAGAACAATACGAGAATTCCAGAGTCCGACTGCGAGAGGGAATAGACATCTATGAGAAACTAACAGAACAAGGGGAACTTTCCCCAAGCGATGCCGCCGGATACGTCTACTCGGTTTCTGACATGGGCTGGTGTGCCTTGCGAGAAAAGAACTATCCCGTAGCACTCAAATGGTACACGCGAGCCATTGCTCAAATGCACGAACTCCTGCCGCAATTGGAGGCCGACTCTAGGTTGTATCGCGAACTGGGGAGGTCTCTCTATCAACGGGGACTGTGTTACTCTCGCATGGGAAACGAACAGGCCGGACAAGCCGATTTGGAGGCGGCGTTGGAAGCTCGTGAAGCCGCTCTCTCACTCGACCCCTTGAACCCTGATCGCAAACATGCCGTTGGAATCAGTTGCCTGGGACTGGGGCGGACGGCGTTGTCCGATGACAATCTCGATCTGGCAGCAACGCTCCTGGGGCGCTGCCGACAATTGCACGAGGAACTTGTGAATACGTATCCGGATGTCGTCAGATATCAGGGCCTCCTGGCGGCGACACACGAAAGCTGCGGAATTCTCGAACTCTCTCGAAAGAACGAAAGCGTCGCTCAACAGGAGTGGGAGAAGTCCGTCGAATATCGACGACGGGTCGTGCTGCAACATCCGGAATCTCAGGATGACCGCGACGACTACCGCTCGATCTTGGGAAGACTTCTGAGGTTCTACAAACGGCGGGGGATGGTCAAAGAGCTTGCCCATCAACTCGCTCTCGCTTCGGAAACCTATGATGAGTTTCTCAAACTGGCCATCACTCGAGAGGATGTTTCACAACAGGAACTCAAGGAGATTGAGGCAGAGCTTCAGGAGATCAAAGCAAAAGTCACGAACCTGGTCGAACCAGACCGGAAGCAAGGATCGTTGGATAAGGAGTGAATTTACGGCTTCAAATTCCACATGGAAAATCGACGGGGCGGTGTGAAGTTCCCCCATGTCAGAGGATGACCTTGCTATGATGATTCATCGACGAGCAAAGACTCGGCAAGCCTGAGTTGTTCGATGGTGAACTCATAATTCTCGTTGTAGTTCTTCGTGTGGCCAAACCGCTCGAAAACCTGATCCCAGAGTTCGAGACTCTGTTGCAACCAGTCGATGGCTTCGTCATATCGCCCAAGGATGATCAGCAGATTTCCTCCCCGCTGTCTGGCCATCGTCAAGTGGTAGAGGCCAGTCCGCACATGGGGATGTGTCTCCGATAAGAACAGGGCAACGTCAACCGATTCTTCCATCAGCTTTAGCCCATCCGCTGGAGAGCCTGTCTCCCGAAACCATGTCGAACGGGTAAACATCGTTTCCAGGTAAATCCGACAAAGGTTGATGTCATCCGGCGTGGAAGTGTAGGCCGGGATCACTTCGTCGTCGATCAGCTGAAACATGTCCGTCGCCTCGTCAAACCGCCTATCAGCCACGAGGCCCGCGGCAATGGTGTTTGCGAACCCTCCGAGTTCACTTCGATAAACCGGTTCATCAGGGGACAGGCGAATCGCTTCCCGCATGTGGTGAATTGCGGTTTCGGTGAGATCTCGCTTTTCTGCTTCGCTATCGGACCAGCTGCGCAGCCCCCAGGAAGTGCGGCCCAACCCCCAATGGTATGCCGGATTCCGGGGATGACGTCGCTGCAGACGCGAAAAAATTTCCTGGGCGAAAATCCGTCTTTGCCAGGCGGAGATGTCGTCATTCTCTCGAACGTCAAGTTGGGACACCGATTGCAGAAGTACGGCAGTCCGAAACTGCAATCGTTCATCGTCTGGATTGGACTCCAGGAGTTGCTCGTACAGTTCCAATGCCTGTGGATGAAGCGTCTGATCCAAAGTCGATGCGTCAGAGGCGAAGACCAGCGTTCCCTCTTTGCCGTCCCAACCGAGGACGGAGTCAATCGCCTGCATGGCCGTTACAAGATTCGCTTCCGAGCGCGCGAGCTGCCGATTGCGTTCCGACAGCATTCCCTCTGCAGTGATTCTGTGTGCCTCAGCCTGCTGCCAGAGAACCGTGGCCGAAATGACCCATCCCGAGAGGATCGCCAGAGCCGCTCCCACTGAAACCGTCGCTTTGGGATGACGCCTGATCCAGCTGGTGAACTGTTCGAAAGTCCCGACAGGACGGGCCAGAATGGGACGGTGCTCCAGCCAGCGCTGCAGGTCGTCTGCCAGTTCTGCTGCACTTGCATATCGGGCGGAACTGCAACTCGCCAGACACTTCAGGCAGATTGTCTCCAGATCCCTGGGAATTTGCGAGTTTCGCTTCGAGGGGGGGACGAGAGGTTCTCTGAGCAGTTTGTGAAGAGTCTTTGCCGATGATTCACCGTGATGAGGAGGTGTGCCGGTGAGTAGTTCGTAGAGAACGGCTCCGAGACCGTAGACGTCACTGGCGGTGGTCGCGGTTTCTCCTTCAGCGAGTTCGGGAGCCAGATAACTCGGCGTGCCCATCAGACGGGGGTGCAGCGTCAACTGGGTTGCATCAAGACAACGCGCCAGACCAAAGTCGGTCAACTTGACCTGCCAGGACTTCTTGTCGATGGCGAGTGCCCCTTCCGCGTGCTGGTGAACTTCCTTTAAGAGAACGTTGGCCGGCTTCAGATCCCGGTGCAGCACCCCGTTGGAATGGGCATAAGCGACGGCGCGAGCGATCTGTTCAAGGAGTCTCGCCGCGGTCCTTGGAGAAATCGTCACGGTTTTCAGGAACTGATCGAGTCCTGGTCCGTGCACAAGTTCCAGACAGAGAAATGGAGCACCCGCATATTCCCCCATCCCATAGACCGACACGACCCCGGGATGACGGAGGCGTCCAAGAGATCTTGCTTCGACACGAATTCGCTCCCGCTGTTCGAGAGAGCTCGCCGCGCCTCCCAGGAGCATTTTGATGGCGACTTCCCGATCCAGTTTAAGATCAATCGCCCGGTAGACAATTCCCATTCCCCCCCGGCCGATTTCTTCAATCACCTGGTATCCGGGAAGGGTCGGGAACAGGTGAGGTTCTTTCGAGATGACCGCCTCTCTCGGCGTCGTGTGATTCGAGCCAGAACAGGTGACCTCTCGAATGAGTTGTTGCCACGGGTCGGCAATCTGTTGATCGGCCAACTCTCCGAGCCGAATCTGACACTCTAAGCAATGTTCAACATGAACATCAATCTCTGAACTCGCAGGCTCGAAATCGAGGAGAGACGCCAGAAGCAATTCATCGTGAGGACAAGTTGTCAGGTTGTGTTGCAACGTTGGTCCCCTTTGACGCTCCGACGTTTGGTGCGATGAGGTCAGGATGATTTCCCGGTCTCGCATCACTCAGTCGGAAGATCCATCGAGCAATTCCACCTCCTCCTGCAACATTTTCTGGACCCGGCACCTGGCCCGATACACCGCCATCACAGATAGGCCGAGTTCCTGGGCGACATCGACCGGCTCGTGCTCCATCACCGCCGTTCGCTGGAATGCCTCCCAGGTTGTCGGCTGGACTCGTTGTCGAACGTATTCCATGGCCATCTCCAGGACTTGCCGATTGGATTCTAATTCAATCATTTCCATGAAGTCGGCCTGTGCGTCAACGGAGTCCAGCGCCTGCACCCGATCGATTCCCTCGACTGTTACCGGCTCGCGTTTTCTTGACTCAAGAAATCGAATCCAGGCGCGATGCGAGATTGTCTTGAGCCAACTGCGAAACCTTCTCTCGGGACGATACTTGTATGTTCCCATCTGTTGAGACAGGGCGAGTAAGACATTCTGTGTGACATCCTGGGCATCCTCCTCCTGCAGTCCCCATTTCCGACACCAGTGGAACACGACGGGACGATACCGTCCGACAAACTCCTCCCATGTCACTGGCGATGGCGACTCTTCCTGAAGTCGCTCAAGCAGGGACAGGCTCGTCGTCGGATTCAGTCGCTTTGTCATTGAGAATTGACACGTTTCGGAAGAATTTGACACGAAAAGCGGACGATTCCTTGAAATTATGGGGATTCGCTTCGACATCGGTCAATCGGATGGGCGATCGAATTCGTCACCTTCACTTGAGTAGTGAGTTTTTTCCCATTTTCGCGTCAAACAATTTCTGATCGGCGCAATCCTGATCAAACACGTTGTTTCCGTCAGGAGCCGGTCATGCTGAAGCACTCACTTCTCCAACTGTTTCGAAGGCATTTCACTCAGCGAACGGCGAATCCCTGTCGAAAACGCCTCCGGCACATGGATCAGAAGCTGGATCATCTTGAGGACCGAACACTCTTGGCAAGCTTCATCGTCAATAGCGAAGCGAGTGACGGCGGCGATCCGCAAGGGGGAGTCATCACCCTTCGAGGGGCCATTGATCTGGCCAATGGCAATCCCGGACTCGATCAGATCACGTTCTCCCCCAGCGTTATCCGGATTGCCGACGGATTCTCTTCCGTGATCACCGATGCGGTTGACATCGACGGAGCCGGAAAGGTGACAATCCCCTCCGGATTCTTGAATCACGGTGTCCTCTCCGTCGAGGGGCACACCGGAACGTCGATCCGCAATCTCATCTTCGAGCAGCGTCCAGGGAGGGGATCAATCGTGCTCGAAGGAGGCGGCAGCCACACCGTCACGGGAAATCGTTTCGAGCCACTCTCGGGGGGATTTGGGACTCGCGTGGGCGTTGAAATCTTGAGTTCAGACGGCAATCAGATCGGCGGAAACTCCGCTGGCGACCGGAACGTTTTCGTTGGTCTGGGGATCGGAGTTCGGATCACGGAGGACACCAGTGCGAAGACCACATCCGAAGGGAACTTCATCACAGGAAACCTGATCGGAGTGAAAGCGGACGGAACCGTTCAGGCCAACAGCCTGGGGATCGAACTCGGCAACTCAAAGGCCACCACGATCGAGGCCAACGTGATTTCTGGAAATGGGACACCGATCGTCATTCAGGACGTGGCGATCGAGACGAAGGTGACGAACAACAGAATTGGCCTGGCCGCCGCGTCCGAGACCGCCGTCCCGAACTTCAATCCGGTAACGATTGCTGGGAATAACTCTGTCGTTTCCGGCAACGTGATCTCTGGTAACTTTGCCTCCGGCATCTTGATCTCCGGCAATGGCAATAAGTTGACGGGAAATAAAATTGGCACAAACTCCGATGGTTCGGCAGCCATCCCCAACGAAGTCGGGGTCGAGATCATTGGCAAGGCAGCCACAAACGAAGTCGGTCCCGGAAATGTGATCGTTGCAAACGCCTCGTCTGCCGCTGTCGAGATTTCGGTAGAACCGACAGACAGTTTCCTGGACGGCAACTCCGTCGAAGGCAACACCATCGGCCTCAACTCTGGGCAGACGGCCAAGCTGGGAGGCCGACATGGCATCCTCGTCCGGCGGGGGACCGGGACCGTCATCATCGAAAACGTCATCGGCGGCCTTTCTGGAAACGGAATCGTCCTGCTGGGGCAGACGAACTTTTCTGGAGAAGGGTTCGTCGTCACGGACACATTCATCACAGACAACACGATCGGATTGGTGTCTCCCGATGGCCCCATTCTCGGGAATCTGGAACATGGAATCCTGATCGGCAGCAATGTCGACCGGACAACAATCGGCAGCACGGAAATCCAACCCGGAGATTTCAGCAATGACATCTCATTCAGCGGGAAGAGCGGAATCCGCATCGAAGAGAATAAGCAGGACGACGGAACCATCGCCGCGCCAGGAAGACATGCGGTCAATGGCAACTTGATCTTCGACAACGGCGGACTGCCCATCGACACAGGAGTTCCAGGGGTCAACCCGCAAGATGTGCCAGATTCGGACGGGTTTCTGAATCAGCCGGTCATCCGCAGCATCCGCGAGGGGAGTACCATCGTTCAGGGTGAACTCAACGTTGCTTCCGGGAAATATGTCTTGGAGTTCTTTGACGCCCTGGGCGGATTCCTGCATCGTGAGTCACTGACAATTGTCGACCCCATTGCCGATCGAACATTTTCGGTCACCATACCGGGAAACTTCGAAGAGGATGTGTCGGCCACGCTGACCCGACTTGACGCTGACCTGAATGGCACGACCAGCGAGTCCGCCGACATTCGGCTGTTACCCGTCGACCTGAAGATCAAAGGAACCTACGAGTCGGACAACAACTTCGGCGGCGTTGACAGGGGGGAAACGATCCCATCGGGTGACCAGATCAACGTCATCTCTCTGCCGGTGGGGAGCATTCATCAGTACACCGTCGAGGTTGTCAATCGAGATGATGAGGCCCGCGTGATTCAATTGAATGCTCAGGTTGATGACGTCGAGGGGTGGATCCCCCAATTCTTCGTCAACCTGTCGCCGATCACCAGCCAGATCACCGGAGCCGGCTTCAAGACGGCGCTGCTGCAACCGGGCGAGTCACAGATTGTGATTGTGGAGATCGAATCACAAAACACGAGTGAAAACGGCCTGCCGGTCATCGATGAAGGCGATCTGTTCAATGTCACGATTGAAGCCAAAGTCGACGGAGCAACTCCCTTCGAGACCGTGGACGCCGTGCAGGCCGTCGCGAGGGCTGGGCTGTTCGTGAACAGCAGCTTGGATGCACCAGATGCTGATCTGGATGATGGCGTGCCGGATGCGGATCCCAACATGAAAGGGCAGCAACTCACCCTTCGCTCGGCGATTCAGTTCGCGAATACGATTGGCGCCGATCCGAATTCGAACGCCCGTCTTGTTGTCGGCTTCGAATTGGCTCCCAACGATGGTGTGATCACTATTCTGAGCAAGACGCACGGGCCGCTCCCCATCATCACGTCGAATCTCTCGATTGACGGAACCGAGTTAATCCAACCTGGACCATCCGAAGTCAAGATCTTTGGTCAGGAAATGAATGAGAACGAGCATGGTCTG
>JAGQQQ010000544.1 GCA_020426125.1 Planctomycetaceae bacterium | reverse complement strand
CAACGGGACAATGGTACGCCGGAATCGCATCCCCCGTAGACACGCTCAAGACCGCCTATTGGGGGCGTTGGGGAACCAACACGAACTTCGGATGGGACCATGTGATGGTCCTGGATTTCAACGGCGATGGACTGGACGACATCGTGGGGATGACAAACCAAGGCTATTGGTGGCTTGCCCGTTCGACCGGTTCCGGCTTTCAGAATCAATACCTCGGAAGCTGGACCCCGATTGGATGGACCTCGATTCAGACTGGGGACTTCAATGGCGATGTACGTGAGGATCTCATCGGGCTGCACTCAAACGGTTCGTGGTGGGCCGGCTTCTCCAATGGGGGGCGATTGTTTTCAATAGACCTCGCCTCCTGGTCGAGTACCGCCGGTTGGACCGACATCAACATCGGGGACTTCAATGGAGATCAGATTTCCGATGTCTCCGCCAGGACATCGACTGGCTTCTATTATGTCGGGCTGTCTCAGCCAGGGACGACGCGACTCCGAACTCAATACATGGGCGTCTGGCAAAAGACTCCCAGCCCCACGTCATTCGTCGGGGACTTTAACGGTGACGGAAAAGATGAACTGATCAATCGCAATACCGACGGGGAGTGGTGGACCAAGCAAATCAGAAACCTGACCGGCCACGAAACCCGATACAAATTCCGGTGGTCCACCAGCGTCAGTTGGATCCCGATTGTTGGCGATTTCAACGGCGACGGTTTTGACGACATGTTGGGGATGATTGCTGGAACCGGACAGTGGTTCTTCTCCACAAGCTTCGGGCGCGATCATTCCAATGATTGGCGGACGATGTTCTGGGGCCAATCCGGGGCACCGGTTCCCGTGAGCTTCATTGATCGGCTGGAGCAATGACGGTCGTTCCCGTTCAAAGACGACCTCCATTTTGAAAAACATTCGTCGTCAAGCGTTGCGTTCTCGTAGTCAAGTCGGAGACCATGCAGAACGAGTTTGCCACTTCCTCACAGCATGAGGGGCAGAGTTTTCTTGGCGTGGAGTGACATTTTTGACCTATAGCGAAGCAATCCTGGCGTCATTGCTTCGCAGTCTCGTGATTGCCGGAGTCGGAACCCCGCTCGCGTGGATGGTGTTTCTTGGCTTGGACCAGTCCCCCGGTCGGCTGCGCCCCTGGTTTTGGCTGCTGGTCTTGCTTCCGTTTTTGACGCCGTCGCTGATGACGGGCTACTGTTATCGTGATACGGCGCTCGCACTCGTTCACCGTCCCTGGGCCGGGGAACTGATCTACTCTCTGGTCATCGCAGGGCAGACGATCCCCGTGGGCGTGTTAATTTATCAGTTCGCTCCGCCGCCGGTTGTCTCCGATTCCGCGAGGCATGTTGCTCGATTGACGCGGCGGCGACGCCCGTCGAACTGGAGAAATCCGGTCGGTTGGGCAGGTCTCGCTCGACATGTGGTCCCTTGCGCGGCGATCTTTGGTCTCGTCTTTCAAGAGGCGGATCTGGCGTCTTTGATGCAGGCGGCGACTTGGTCAGAATGGTTGTTTACTCACCACGCGGGCGGTTTGCCCGTGGGAACGTCCGCAAGACTCGCGGCGGTGCCGATGCTGTTGCAGGTTCCTTTTTTGATCCTGTTGGCGGTTTGGGTGTGCCGTCCCCGCGATTTGCAGGAACGTCTCAAACGGACGCAACCGATCTCCAAAGGGGCATGGCTGCTATCGATAAACTGGGTCATGATCGCATTGCTCGCGGTCTGTATTCTTCCCAGTATCCAACTCTTCCGGGGAGCCAGACAAGGGTGGCCGACGCTCTTTGACCAGCGTTCCACCTGGGAGGAATTGCAGGACTCGCTGCTGCTCGCCGTGACATGCGGCGGACTCGTGTTCTGGATGGCTTCCCAAGCGTTAAACACCGCCAGACGCCGTTTCTCAAAAGTTCCCAACGCAAACTGGGCCATTCCCCCGTTGATTGCGGTTTGCGGTGTCGGCCTGATGGGGAATCTGTCACTGGGACTGATCCTCGCGGCGATTTTTCAAACACCACTGCTCCAATGGGCGTATGACACTCCAATTCCCCTGATTGTTGGGGAGAGCCTGTATGTCCTTCCGCGAACGCTGATCCTGATGGCCGGCGCCTCCACATTGATTGATTCGTCCGCCCATCATTGCCTGGGAATGGTTCGACCTCAGTCCAGCGGGAGAACTTCCCATTGGCGGGAGTTGCAGTGGCGAGAGTCGGGTATCGTGCTGTTCATTGTCTTCTTGTGCGGTTGTGGCTGGGTCTACCTGGAAGTCATGTTGCCGACTCTGCTGGCGATGCCGGGAATGGCTCCCGTGAGTCTGATCCTGTACAATTCATTGCACTACGGACGAATCTCCGCCTTGGGGGCGAAGCTCGTTCTGGCGTTGATCGTTCCCCTCGTTGCGGCCGCTCTGTTTCTCGGAGTCCGTCGCCTGTCGTTTCGACGGTCCTGACTCTCCAATCACTGGTTCCCGTGCAATCTGTTCTCTGGTCTCTCGAACATGTCTCCCTGGGCGCCGATGACCGGCGTCGCCTGGACGACGTGTCGGTCAGCATTCTTCCAGGGCGGACAGCGGTGCTGGGCGAGTCCGGAGCGGGAAAGACGTCTTTATTGAACTTGTTGGTGGAATTCGACCGTCCCACGCGAGGAACCATCCAGTCGCACGTCGGCCCCAACCTGTCCTGGGTGCCGCCTGACCACGGTCTCTGGCCACGGTCGACCGTCCGGCAACATCTTGAAGCGGTCTGCCCCGGCGCTGTCGACGCAAACTCCTCCGTCGATCATTGGCTCAAGTCCTTCGCTTTGGAATCGGTTGCGAAGAGATATCCGTCCACCTTATCAATGGGTGAACGGTCCCGACTGGCGGTCGCGAGATCACTAGCAAGCCAGGCGGTCGCCTACGTGATGGACGAACCCCTTGCCAACGTCGATTCCGCCCGGCTCCCCGAGTTCTGGTCCGTATTGAGAGAGTCGCTTCAGCAAACAGAAAGTTCTTTGGTCTTTGCCACGCACAGTGCGGAGACCGTCTTGGCGGAGGCGGACCAGGTGATTTGCCTGGATGGCGGCCGACTCGTCTGGCAGGGGGCCGTTCGCGAGCTTTACGACTCTCCCCCCGATGAACGGACCGCCCGGTTCCTCGGGCCCGTGAATTGGTTCGAAGGGATCGAGGCCGCAACCTGGCTTGAAGGACTCCCCCCACAGAAAACTTGTTACCGCCCCGAACAACTCGCCGTTTTGCCTGATGAATCGGGAAAAGCGGTCGTCGAAGAGGTTCGGTTTGCCGGATCCCTTGAAGAAGTCCGTCTGGGAAGTATGGACAACTCCCTTCAAAAAACGGTGTATCAT
>JAGQQQ010000543.1 GCA_020426125.1 Planctomycetaceae bacterium | reverse complement strand
GGCGTCCATTTCCCCTGAATTCAGGGTCGGAAGATCTTCCGACAATCCCCCTCGTTGGCTCGGATCCGAGTCTCCTTCAGTGAAGTTCGATCGAATGGAAAGATCGAATCCACACCGGGAACACCGTCCCTGGGATTCCTCCTGCTCGTGATGGCAATTCGGACACTTCATCGCGGGAAATCGTCAGGTTGAATAAGAAAATCACAGTTCCCTGAAAAACCGGACAGCGCCCAGGACATTCAGGAGCGAGTGCTGTGAGGTCGCTGCTCACACCCGTCGCGAGTATGTGCGAAACAATATGGTCGCACGAGTCGGTGACCTATCGCAAGAGTCTCAACAGAATCCCCAACGAACGTAACCATGAGCCAAATCGATCAGACCTGTTTGTTGCCTGAGATCCCCAGAATCCCATCGAGAGCAGCCCGACTACGAGGCCGGCATTCAACGTCCCGGGGGAATCCTCATTTTCCGGCGAATCGCTCACGAGAGACTTCTCGCGAAGGTCGCTCGGAACTTCCTGAAAGGGCAGACTCTCGGATCCGGTTGTCGGCATCGGATTGGAGCGATCCTGGGGGACCACATGGGCGACAGCGTCCCGAGCGTCTGTCGGGAGTCGGTCGGGAAGGATTTTCGACGATTGGGGGTTTTCATCCAACGGAAGCGGGGCTGCCTCGTCGGACATTGTGCCATCTTCCGTCGGGGGACGGTCTTGCGTTCCGGCCTCGTTGGAACCCGGCCGCCCCCCGCGGAGCAGGACATCCCGAACCAATTGAGCCTGGCCGTCAGCTCCTTCCTTGAGGTAGATGCGCCAGCGGCCATCCCCAAGTTGCTTGAAAAGCAACTCGATCTCGTCAAGCATCTCTTCGGCCGCCTCTCCTTGAAGCACAATGCGAAACGGCTTCCCATCCACATCCCGGGCAATGGTCCCATCGGGGGCGATTTTTTCCGCAATCAGAATCGTCTCTTCACTGAAGGCCTCCGAGTCAAGGGCGACCGGAGTCTCGGCATTGTCTGATTGTTGAATGACCACGGACGGAGCCTGTTCCTGGCTCTCCCCCATCACGGTTCGAGGCGCTTCAATGGGAGGCACCTCGATGGACAAATCAAAGACGATTCCCCCGTTGATTCCTTCGCCAGGAACAGGTGCCTCGGAGAATTCGGTTGTAAAAGTGTTGGCTAATTCTCCCTTTTCGAAAAAGACCAGCGAAGGATTTGTCGAGATCGTCATTGAAATGGGCAACGGGG
>JAGQQQ010000542.1 GCA_020426125.1 Planctomycetaceae bacterium | reverse complement strand
GGGATCGTTCTTTTGAAACCGGATGAGGTAAATCTTTTTTGAGTCCTGTCGATTGGAAGCGGTCATGAGAGGAAGGGCTTCCAGGCAATCGAATGCCGTCTTCGAGGTATCGTCGGATCCCGTTTTCACGGTCGTTCCATACGTTTGTGTCCAAGTCCCGGTGGGGCCGGATTCGGGAGCGAACACCAGCGAATAGTAGAGCTGAGAGTCATCGCGGAGATGAATCATGACGGCGTATCCATCTCCGCTTCGGTCTCGGAACTGCTTGGTTCCATCAATGGGGTCGAGAGCGATCGTCAGTGGCGCGTCCGTCGCGAAGGCGGAGAGATCGCCATTGGCTTCCTCCGCTTCGAGGCGGCATTCCCGGAGAATGGGATCCGCATCACGAAGCCCAGCGACAACCAGTTCCTGCACCGTGAGATCGGCCAGTGTCAGGGCGTCCGTGTTGGCATTGCCGGAGGACTTTCCGTCGAGGGCGATGTTGAATTGACGGAGCTGTTTTGCGATCGCCCCGGACCATCGCAAGAGCGACGGAGTGGACCGGCGAAGGGCTTCAACAACTCGTTCAACGGACAGACTCATGGCGGATTCGCTCCAGATATTCGATGACACGTTCGGCGACAGGGACTCCGGTGACTTTTTGAAAGGCCCGCCAACCGGGTACGGCGTTGACTTCAATCACAAACGGGTTTCCTGCCGGATCGTACAACAAATCGATCCCCGCGAAACAGGCATCGACCGCCTGAGCGGCGCGTCGAGCAAATTCAAGTTCCCCGTCTGTGGGCTCATGGGGCTCGGCGATTCCTTGCCGGGCGACATTCGTGCGGAAGTCGGTCGCATTGCGCCGCGTCACGGCTCCGAGTGGTGCCCCATCGAGCAAGAGTACACGGACATCGAAGCCCGCGTGTGGAATGTACTCTTGCAGGTAGAGCACAGCTTGCAGGCGTTCTAATGTCCGAAATGTCCGATGGGCCAGATCGGGGTCGGACACGCGGAGAATTCCGCGGCCCTCGGATCCAAAGATCGGTTTTACCACAACATCCCCCCCGAGTTCAGCGAACGCGGTCAACGCCTGTTCGCTGCATTCGCAGACGATGGTTCGCGGCGTGGGCAACCCCGTGGCGGCGAGTTTTGCTGTTGTGAGAAACTTGTCGACGGCCGTCTCTACCGCTCGGGGCGAATTCAGGACGGTCACCCCCTGCGACTGGAGTCGGTGCAGAACATCCATGCGATAGACGACCTGTTCCAACGACCCCGGAGGCATCGTTCGGACGATCAGGGCGTCTATTCGAGTGAGATCGTCCTCTTCCGCGAAGACAGCCGATTGAGGGCCCGTGCGCGACATCAGTCGGCGAAAGTCGGCCCGTTGGCAGCCATGTCCACGGCGATGCGAGGCGACCGTTAACTGGTCGACATACCAACTCCCTTCATTTCCCAGCACCGCGATTTGCACAGAGGAGTCCGATTTTTGACGACGAAAAAGGAAACTGTTTTTGAGCGACTGACGAGCCGTCAGACGCCGTCACCGTTCTCGTCGATTGGAGGGCTTTCGTTGGCTGGAGGGGCGGAGTCGGGAAGGGCTGAGGTTTCGTCCGCCGAGGACTTGTCGAAGGGGATGACCTCCACAGGGGTTTCCACCTCACCCCGTTCGCGGGACTGCTCGTGCTGGAGTGTTGTTTCCGTCGAAGGTTTCACCAAGACACGAATTTTGAATGACGCTGGCAAGACGTTTTTCTCGGCCGGTCGATTCCGTTCGCGGATGTCAAACTCCCGTGTCTTCATCGGGACCAGGAAATACAGATTCCCCTCACTGTCTTCGTGGACGCAGGGATAGCTGACAGGCGTGTCGCCCGTATAGACAATTGCCTCGCAAAGACGCCCGAGGCCGTGAACGAAGGCATTATAGATCACCTCCTCGCGATACTCCGGCAGCAACTTCGACTTGTCACTCTCCTCCAACGGGAGCCAATTTTCGGCCATGTCGTTGAGACTGCGCTGCATTTCCTCCAAGCGGCGGTCATCCCATTCGTTGAAATGGTCCCGATAGAGTTTGGCGAGTGCATCCAGTTCGAAAACGGGAACTTTCACCAAGTCGGACTCCGAGCCGGGGCGAAGTGTGATTGTGACACCCTCGGGACCTCCCGTGAGCCGAAGATTGACGAGGTTGCTTCTGAGATCGGCCGGCCGGTCCTGAAACTCTTGTACGAGTTGGGAGAACGTGTTTTGGGGGACCGCAAATTTCTTGGTGTTCAAATCAATCTGGATGTACTGGTTCGCGCTCAACTGTTGTCCGGTGATCCGACCCGAGAACTTTGGTTGATTGACCCACCAGTAACCGGCTCCAATCAAGATGAAGATTGCGAAAAACACTCCTGGGATCAAAAGAGCCCCCCAAGGGGATTGCCGCTTTTTGCGCCTGAGGTATTTCGTCGCTGACGAATGGCTTTCCCTGGGGGTGACGTCCAGGGGGGATTCGAAGGTGGCGGAGGTGCCACTTGGGTCGAGGAATGGGGGGACCGGCTCCGACCTTTCTGTCAATTCTTCTGGTGCCTGCGCAAATGGGACGCCGTGTTCTCGTTCGTGGTCCTCGACGGGAGCTGGGGCGGAATGATCCTTGCCAGAAATCTGGTTCAGACTGGGAACGCGGATCCGTGTCTCACACTTCGGGCAACGTCCGACCTTCCCTGCGGCGTCTAAGCCAACGCGGACAGCCGCGGTGCAATAAGGACAATGAAATTCGATGGCCACGCGAAGAACCCACCCAATCGTTTAATTGTTGAAAAAATCCTTTCACCGGCCTGCTCCAATTCGAGTCGCCGATTTTCTCCCATCATAATCGGAAACATCCGTTTACGTGAACGGGGATTCCTGCCGCGCCTTGATGATTCCTCGTTGATTCCCGTCAACATGACGTAGCGTTTCAACGCTTGCCTGACTTGGCTTCCACGAACTGGCATCCTGATCGCCAAAGTCCGAGGAGGGCCGACACGTTGAAGAGGGACTCATGAGCATAAAAAAGATGCCGCGCCGTAAGATTTTCGTCAATCGCAAGGCACAGGGGCAATTGCTTCTCCGGTTTGTCGGCTATTGGCTCGTCTATCACCTCGTCTTGATGCACACCTTGTTCATCTTTGAATTCATCCGAGTGCGGGTCGCGATGATGAATTTCGGGACGAGCGCCCCGTTTTCCAAGATGTATTATGATTTCTGGGCGACCTACTATCCGATTGCGATCTCCGCAGGACTGCTCCTGCCTTTTCTTGTTTACGATCTGATCAAAAATCTCCATCGAATCGTTGGCCCGGTTTTGCGATTCCAGAATGAGCTTCAGCGACTCCGCGAAGGCAAACCAGTCAAGGACGTGAAGCTTCGAGATGGAGATTTGATGAGCGACTTTGAAAAGGAATTCAATCTGTTTCTGGCCCATTACCGTGAGCGACTCGGAAGCGCGTCATCGAATGATCAGATTGCTTCGTCCCTGGAGAAATCGCCGGAAACCCCCGTCGAAGCGGAAGATCGACTGCTGACCTCGATGACGGATCTCCAGCGGGAAGCGAATCAAACCGGTTCCGACCATCTGGACGCCATCGAAAAGCCTGAGCACACATCCTCCCACTGACAACGCTGGGAAGGCACCGAGTTTTCGCACTCGCCAGACTCTCAAGCGAATGGAAATTCCTGTCAGAGAACGAGGGACCAGATCGGAACGAGAATCGCTCGGCAGCACATTCGATCATCCCGGATACCATTCACTGGCATCAATGGGAGTGGCGATGTTTCCCAGATGGAGGCGCTTCCAACGGTTCCATTTTTCGATGGCCGCGTCTCTCGCGTCGTCATTGGCAAAACTCGCACTGTTGGGGGAATACCCCAGCAGTTGGCTGGAGATGACATTCTCGAACCCGTAGTCGGCGGGAGACTGATTCGTGAGTTGCAACAGACCAAGAAGCGCGACATCCCGAATCTGCAGTTCCGCGTTTTCCCGTTGGCTTGTCGAACGCCGGGGGCGTCCCAAGCTCCGTTTATCGTCAAGAAGTTCCAGCAAATCTTCGATCGTTTCCATTCCCCCAAATCGGGACAGGTACATAATGCTGGTCATGACCAGATGGGGAGAGGTTGTTTCTAGTTGACGAATGTCGAGAATCTCCCGGGCGGCCGGAATGGCGTCATCCACCTGAAAACGCGCGGCCAGGTTCATCAGATGGTAGGGAGATGCGTGCCGACTTGTGCGTATCCATTGCCGCAACATCGCCAAAAGGGCCGGACCGGTCGAGTCTCGTTCGACCGCGTGTAGAAATCGGGAGTCATCCACCAGCATATTGATTGTGGAAATCGATCTCGGAGATGG
>JAGQQQ010000541.1 GCA_020426125.1 Planctomycetaceae bacterium | reverse complement strand
TCACCGGGGGACGCGGATCCCAAACCGGGCTTTATCGCGTGACCTATGTTGGCCCCCACTCCCCGGTGGAGCAGCCCGATATCACGGAATCCCAACTTCGCGAAGCTACGAAACATCGAGCCGTGCGACGGGAACTGGAAGAACTGCATGTCGAGGTGGCGCCTCAAAAGATTTCGTTTATTGCCGAGCACCTCGCATCATCCGATCGCTGGATACGATTCGCCGCGCGAGTCGCTTTGGAGAATCAACCCGTCGATCAATGGAAGTCACTCATCGAGGCGGCAACCAACGAGCAAACGCGGCTCACCGCCAGTCTGGCGCTTGCGCGTGTCGGTGGGGAAGACGACCAGTCACTTCTCTGGAAACAGAATGCCATCGCCGACTGGGAAGCCACAAACGAAACGGACCTGCTCTGGCGGCTGAGGTCCCTCCAGGTCAGCGCCGCACGAACTGGTCTCCCCAATGACACGCTGCAAGCGGCCGTTGGGAAGAAGATCGAAGCGATCTTTCCTCACCCAAGCGGTCGCGTGAACCGCCTCGCGTCAGAACTTCTGGCCGTGATGAAATCCTCAGAAACGATCCCGGAATTATCCAATCTCCTCGCGAACGCCACAACGCAAGAGGAGCAAATTCAGTATGCAAAGACACTCGTGAACGCGAAGCTCCCCTGGTCTCTGGATGACCGCGAGCGTTTCGTCGCGTGGCTCCATGCCTCTCGTCGGCTCCCTGGAGGAAAACTGGTCGACGCCGCGATGGCCAACCTTCGCGCCGACTTTCTTGGCCAGTTATCAGACGAGGAAAGGGAACGACTCACGGAATCAATTTCCAAATTGGATGAGCCGCTTCCGGACGAATTCTCCATCACGGGGCCTCCCAGAAAGTTTGTCAACAACTGGACTGTCGACCAACTGAGTGCGAAGCTGGTCGGGGGCGAAGGACAACCCGGGCAAAAGGATGCTCATGACGTCGGATGGAACGTTCTCGCGGCGGCGTCATGCCTGCGCTGCCATCGCCTTGGGGAACGGGGGGGGCGAATCGGCCCGGACCTGTCCGCCGTGGGAAAGCGGTACGACACCCGCGCTTTGCTGGAGTCGATTGTGGAACCATCGAAGGTCGTTGACCCCAAATATCTCTATTCCAGCTATGCCCTGACCGACGGCCGGGTCCTGACCGGTCGGCCCGTCGGGGTGAACCGCAACGAGATCACCATCGAAACCAATCCTCTGACTGGTGAGACCGAGGTCATTCCCCGAGCGGAGATTGAGGAAACCAAGATCGCGAACATCTCCCCCATGCCAGCAGGACTGTTGAACACCTTCACCCCGGAAGAGATCGCCGCGTTGATTGCCTTGTTGAAAACGAGCACGGAATAACGGCCCGATGCGCGGCGTTGGTCAATTGAGTCCGGTTCCAACATGAGTTACATACTCGAGGAAAGTCCCTTGACGGGAATTCCACCTCGGAAGAAAGCCCTGATCCTTGTTGAGCCAGTTTGCGCGGACGTCACCCACTGCAGTTTAACTCAGCACTTCCGGATTCACGATGTTGGGGGGGCGCTGGCCAGTCAGAACATCGCGGATCTGTTCGGCAACTCGCGTTCGAAGTTCGATGATGGACTCCTCAGAAACGAACGCCGCGTGGGGAGTTACAATGACCCGTTCCGACTGATAGAGCGGATGGCCCAGATCCGGAGGTTCGGGCTGAAAGACATCCAGAGCGGCACCAGCGACCACGTTGGACTGGATCGCTTCCCACAAAGCGTTGGGATCAACCAAGGGCCCACGCGACGTGTTTGCGATCAAGACTCCCGGCTTCATCTTCGTGAATGCCTTTTCGTCCAGCATGTGCCGGGTCTCGTCCGTCAGCGGAGCATGAATGGAGATGTGATCGACCGTTTCAAGTAGTTCATCGAGGGAGACCATTTGACAACCTGTGCCGTGGTTATTCCCGGAGGGCGTGTAGGCCATCACTTTGAGACCAAACGGGAGTGCCCGCTCATAGACGGCCCGTCCGATCCGGCCGAGCCCAATGAGTCCCAGTGTTTGGCCGCGAAGCCGATGCATCCGTGGCCCCTCCCCCAGAGAGTATTCCCCACGTTTGGTTCGGAGATGGAAGAACGCGATATTGCGTCCCAAAGCCAGCAACTGGGCCAGTGCGTGGTCCGCCACCTCATCTACGCAATAATCCGGGACATTGGTAACCGGAATTCCGCGCTGCGTCGCGGCGGTCACGTCGATGTTGTCGAGTCCGATTCCCATTCGACAGATGATTCGGCATTCGGTGGCCGACTGAATGACTCTCTCAGTCACCGGCGCCCAACAGGTCGCGATCGCATCCGCGTCGGCGGCAAGTCGACTCAGCGTTTGTTCACTCGAGTCAGGGGCATCCAACACGTGGACCCCCAAGTGAGCGAGAACCTGGGATTCGATGGTCAATTCCGGCCAAGGATGGTCGGTGATCAGGACTTTCGTGTTCGACATGGACATCTCCCGGTGATCCGCTCGAACGAAGGCAGAACAATGGCTAAAACTCGATCTCCACGCAGAGTAGACGATCGTGATCGAATGGCACGGGGAAATCAAAAAATTCCGGTCAAAGGCGAGACTCCCGACCGGCAAACGCTTTCGGAAGGTGCCTCGCCGACCTCGCCAATTCGAGGTTCGCGAGTTAGAGCAGGTTCAACTTCTTGGGGCGATTCGACGGGGGAGAGCAACATTCGTTGCAGAGTCCGGAAACTTCCAAGCGGTGGCTTTCCATCCGGAAGCCATGTTCCCGAGCGACCTGTTCCAACATTTCCGCGATCTCATTTCGCTGAAATTCAATCAGTTTGCCGCAGCGTTGGCAAATCAGATGGTCATGCTGGGGGTAGCCATAGTCGTGCTCATAAAGATCGCGGTCGTCCTGGCGGGCCACCTTGCGAACCAGTCCCGCTTCCTCGAGGAGGTTTAATGACCGGTAGACCGTCGAACGGCTGACACGTTTACTGTCGCGTCTCTGGGCAAGCCGCTGCACCAGTGTGTCGGCGTCGAAATGCTCGTGCGAGGCAAAGACCTCTTCCACGATGATCGCGCGCTCGCGCGTCATGCGCAAGCTCTTAGTGGCCAGGAATTCGCGATATTTCTCGACGGGGGAGACGGCGACATCGACTGACGCCAAGTCCGTTAAAGACACGATGCTCGTTACCTTCTGAGGGCTTCCTTCTGAGAATCTGGGACAACTCGTCAATCCACGAGAATACCCATCATCCGTTCAAGAGCCTGTTCCAATTTCTCCGGGGTTTCGTAAGTCCCCGCTTCGATTTCACGGCGAATCCTCGCAAGGCGTTCGGCACGTGTTTCCATCCGCGATTCGACCCGTTGAGGATCATCACTTGGTTGAGGATCATCACTTGATCCCGGGCTGGAGGCCGGAGGCGAAGGGGAGTTCTGGCGCCGGGTCGGTTCCATTTCGGCCTCTCGCAACGAGGACTCGGAAAGTTGCCGTACATTTAACGTCGATGGAATCGGCAGTTTCCGCTGGAGAGTGTAGTCCAGATCGCCATGTTGGGGCAATCCGTGACCAGATGAAGCGTTCGAAACAGTGAACCGGTTGTGAGAATTGTGGGGTCGCATGGATCAAATCCTCGCGACCGTCCTGGTGGCAATGACACGCCGGAGCGTGGCGTCATGCAGTTTGAAGAAAAGGTTCCGACTTGGAACCGAATTGTCGATGTTGCAAGTATCGGCTGGGTGGATGACGCGACTTGAGAAAATCGACGGCTGTTCAGCTTTGATCCATTTTCGTGGATTCGACAAACTCCATCAGGGTCGTGCCGATCTCCTCTTCATACTTTTCGATTTCTTTCGACCAGAGGCCGAACCAACCGTGCGACGGAGTCGAATTTTCGTTTGGAATCTCATCGAGGAGAACGAGCGATGCCGTCCGGTTCAACCGTTCGGAGGCGCTTTCCATCCACTGAGCGTAGACTTCCTTCGCCGCTTCCAATTCGTCCTGGGTCACATCCGGGGCCAAAGGCCCTCGTGTCGACAGATCTTCTTTCTCAGAAATCGCTTGAGACACAAGGCGGGCTCCTGGGGGTGGAGCCACCGCGGGAAGGATCAGGAGACACAACGTGAGTGCCGTCAGGGATACTGCCGTCCAATTGAACTGCCGAGTCGAGCCGTTCGCATTTGTTGTGCCTTCCGACAATCGGCGGAAATCGGAGGTCCCAGGTATGGGCAAGTTTCTTATGGAGGGCTCCGTCTGAAGAGACTGCAACACCCGTTCCGCCAGATCGACAGGGGCA
>JAGQQQ010000540.1 GCA_020426125.1 Planctomycetaceae bacterium | reverse complement strand
GTTGGCTCGTCGAGAAACAAGACCGACGGGTCCGTGAGCAGTTCCATCGCCAGATTGACACGTTTGCGTTGTCCGCCGCTGATCCCTTTCTTTTCGGGTGAGCCAATCAAGACCTCTTCGGTTCCTTCGAGTCCGAGCTGCTTAATGACCTTTTTTATGCGGGCTCGAATTTCCTCATCGGACGTATCCGGAGGAAGACGGAGCTTGGCGGTGTAGTAGAGTGCTTGGCCGACGGTCAAATCGCGATGGATAATGTCGTCCTGCGGGACGTATCCGAGCTGATGGGCAAACTGGCCATAGTTCTCATAAAGGTCCTGGCCATTGAACAGGATCTGCCCGGATGTCGGACGGGTGTACCCATTCAGAGCGTTCATCAATGTCGTTTTTCCCGCGCCGCTGGGGCCCATCAGCCCGACGAATTCGGTGGGATAGATCGTCAGCGAGATCTCTTCCAGCAACTTCTTCCCCGGCACGACAACGGAGACATCCTTCGCTTCGATGGTCACATTTCCGCGATAGTCGCGACGCTCGAAGGTCTGATTCGCAGTGAGCCGAAAGGTAAAGGATCCCAGTCCAATCGTGTCCCCCGGTTCGATGGGAGTCGCTCCCCGAATCCGATGGCCGTTGACAAATGTGCCATTGGCCGAGCCGAGGTCTTCCACCAGCAGCGAGCCATCACGTCGGAAGATCCGGGCATGCCGTCCCGAAATCATGGGATAGGCCAGGACTTGATCGCAACTCGGATCCCGTCCGAGGACCATCTCCTCTCCACGAAAACCGACCTCCTGCTGCGACTGCGCGCCGGCCTTGACCGTCTTGCCAATTAAACGGGACGCGGGGACACGCATCGAACCGAAGTAAACGACGTCCGTGGGATTCAACGGGGACTTTTGAATCCGATTCGACGGCGAATTTAGAAAGGTTCCGTTCGAAGATCCGAGATCCTCTAGGAGATAGGAGCCATTCGCAGGGACAATCCGAGCGTGACGGGCAGAGACCATGGGATACGGGAGGACAATGTCGTTGCCCTCTTCCCGTCCAATCATCAATCCCTTTGCCGGGAGGGAGTTCCCGGCGGATCGGGGAAGTGACTTTGGCCCCGCTGGCAATGCTGGTGCCATCTCGGGAAGAGCGAGTTGCGTCGAATTCGGCCAAGGCATGGCGACATTCGATCCGAGCAGGATCTGATCCGACCGAGAAATCTCCGTGCGTTCCCTGACAGTATTCCCATTGACGAAAGTCCCATTCGTCGAATCCAGGTCATCGAGAAAGAATTTCTCGCCAATTTTCACCAGACGGCAGTGATGGCCGGAGACGGTCGGCCGATCAACGACCAGATCACAGTCCGCAGCACTCCCGATGACCCAGATTTGTGGTTTTTGCATGGCGGAGAATGGGGATGAGGGGCCAGGGGTCGGGGAACTGGGAAAGCCAAGAGGCGGGCTTAAAAACTAGAACCTGGGGGGGAAACGGATGAGAATGCGTTGCTCCCCAGCCTGTACTTCGGCATCCCCATCTAGGGCAACCTCCTGAACGCGGAGCCAGATCCCATTCAGGGAACTTTGATTCTCGATTTGCCAGCGCCCTTTCTGATCGCGGGAGATCTTCGCGTGGACAGGGCTCACGAGCGGATCCCCATCGACGTGCAAGACACATCGTCTTGCGTCACGTCCGAGAAAGAGTTCGTCTGTTCGAAAGTCATGACGCTTCCCAGCCCCCGAACCAGTTTGCTCCACGAGGGCGGGAAACATGGTTTGAATGGCGGTGGGGTCGACCCGTTCCCATCCGCCGGTGCTTTGGCTCGGATTGACGGGAATCTCCGGTTGAGAGGCGCTGCCGGGATCAAATCGATACCGGCGAGCGCCGAGAATCAGTTCCATGTCCTTGCGAAGAACCAGTCGAGAGACGCGCAGAAAGGTTCCGTTGCGGCTGCCAACATCGCGGAGGACGAACTTGAACTCATTCTTGACCATGGTTGCCACAATCTCGAAATGCTTCCCTGACATGTCGATCTCATTGCCGATGATCAGATCGCCTTCAACCCGTCCTACGAGAAATCGAGGTTTGCGAATCCAGAACCATTCTCCCTGGTCGCGGCTGCCGTCATCCAGAACGCACAATTTCAGAGTCGGCATTCGCCTCAAGGGGCGAAACGGGACCGTGTCATCAGCCATTTCCGGCTGAGTGACTCGGCCGTCACCTCCCGAACGGGCTGGGCCTGCGGCAGCTGGCTGCTGCGCCTGCTGGATTTGATCACGAATCCCCTGAACCGATTCGACCACCGTTCCCCCTCGCTGGACGGATGCGGCCGGGGGGGCTGATGCGGCGCCGATTCCCGAGAGGTCCGCGTAACACGAAGGGCACGTCGCCACGGGCGACTCCAGGGGCAATTGACAAAAAGGACAATACTGCATCTCGAACGATTCCCGCCGGTTGAATTTGGATCGTCCGATTTTGCAGGGTTGGAAGTCCATTCGCAACAAAGCCCTTCGAGATTCCCTTAATCCTCACGCAAGATTTGTTGCGTGGTTCAGGAAATGGGACCGTCCAAATCTTCGGATGGAAGAGTGTTGCCCATTCTCCATTGCATTCATGATCGAGTTGGAGTTCGTCACATGTCGGTCGGAATTCTCGAAATCCTGTTCGTGGTTGTTGTGTCGTTGGTCTGTTGTATGGTCTTCTTTCGCACGGCAGCGTCTCAGCGTCAGAACTGGTGGTTGGCTGTTCCGGTGTTCTTTTTGATCGCCGCTCTCACGTCGCCGGCGGATCTGTTGAGCACGCTGTTGATTGGAGCCCTCAACACCGGCGTTTGTTGGGCATTTCATCGGGTTGGGAAGCACGTCATGACGGGTCAGTCGACTTGATCCCGAGGATCGGTCTCGACGCTCATCAAGTTGTCCGATTCCAATTGGACCGGTCCTCCAAGCCAGGGCCCAAGAACGCCAAACTGCCCTTGATACAGCATGATCAGGTAAGCGGGAACAAGGATGGGCCGAACGATGAAGGTGTCCAACATCACGCCAAATGCAAGGGCGAATCCGAGTTGAACCATTCCCAAAAGCTCACCGGACATCAGAGAACAGAAGGTCCCGGCCATGATGATCCCACAGCTGGAGATGATGCTCCCCGTCTTCGTTAGGGCATGCAGCACTCCGCCGACGAGGCCATGTGTCTGTTGCTCCTCTTCAATTCGGGCCATCAGCAGGATGTTGTAGTCCTCGCCCATCGCGATCAGGATCGTGAACAGATAGATTGGGACCTTCCAGTCGATCCCAGTGAACCCACTCGGGTCTCGCAGATAAAAGACAACGTACGTCACCCCCAAACTGACGAGGTAGCTAAAGACGACGGTCACCATCAGATAGGCGCAAATTCGAGGCCTTCCGAGCAGAAGCACGATCACGAGATAGACCGAAGTCACGACGAGGATGTCAATCAAAACGCGATCGTGATCGGTCACCGATTTGAGATCACGGATCCCGGCGGTAGTCCCCATGGGGAGAATTCTGACATTCTCACGCAAGGACTCGGGAATCGCTTCTCGGATGGCCTGTTCCTGCGTCGAAAGTTGCTGAATGGCTTCCCGAGAAAAGGGATCAAGCCTCGTGATCAAGTCCATCCGCATCACCCGGCCCGCGTAATCTCCATGCAGACTCGTGTAGTTCCGGAACGCCAGCACCCGTTTCGCGCCGAGCGAACGCAAAGGGAGGCTGGCTTCGTACTCACGTGCCAACTCCCCGACTCCCAGCGGATATTCTTGGCTGCGAATGTCTTCCAGATTCAGCGACTCCTTTTGTGAGAGCAGGTGATCGGAAATCTCTTTGCTTAAGCGCTTTGCCACATTCTGATTGTTGAGCAGGTCGCCGCGACCGGACACGTTTTCGTTTTTCTCCAGATAGTCGCGTAAGGATTGTTCCTCGAATTCCAGGAGCACCGTCACCGGTCCGGTAATCCCAGCGGCATAATGGTTCTGCACCACCTCGGCGCCGAGCACGCTCGGTTCATCTTGCGGAAGGTCGGAGAGGAGGCCGTAGCTGAGATCGTCCTGGTAGACTCCTCCGATCGTGGCGAAGGGGAGCATCACCAGAGTGGTGATCAGGAACACAGTGCCCGGCCTTTTGTGGAGTGTGTCGGCAATGGCGTTCCAAACCTTATCCAGCAGCCGGGCTTCTCGGAGTTTCCCCCAGATCGTGGTCGACGGCAGCCACCCGGCCTGTTTGCTGGGATCGCGGTCACGAAGGTTGGGCCAGAACACCCACTTTCCGAAGAGTAAAAGAAACGCCGGTGTGAAGGTGACCGCGAAACACAATACAACGAACAGTCCAAACGAGATGGCAAAACCAGCTTGCCGGAACTTCCCGAAGTCGGAGAATCCCATCATCGCGATTCCGATGATGCTTGTTCCCGCGCTTGTCGCGAGAGCGATTCCGACGCGATGGATCGAACGGGACATCGCGTCAGAACGCATCAGTCCCAGGTCGAGTTCCTCCTTGTACCGGGCAATCAGAAACAGGCAATAATCGATCCCGGCCCCGTAAACGACCACGGTGACGTAGACTTCCAGGCCGGTGAATAATTCGATCCATCCCCAACTCGCGAGGATTCTCAGCAACGCTTGGGAGAGTTCGACGGCGACGCCGACCGTCACCAAGGGAACTAGCGCCAGCAACGGAGATCGGTAGATCAACATGAGCAGGACAATGACCAGAACCTTCGTGAACGTCTCTGTTCGGCTGGCACTGATCTTTTCCGCCCGCAGCATGTCGCGGCCCACCGTGGCGGAACCGCTGAGAGCGATGGACAGTCCGAGCGGCTTGCACTCCAGGATCTTAGGAGACCTCAGCAGATTTTCGATTCGCTGAACGACGAGCCCGTTTTGCCGATCGAGAAACTCAGTCTTCAATTCCAGGACAATCAGCGTGGCTTTGAGATCCTCGCTGGTGAACAGCGTCCCCAAGCGAGGATCCTCGCGACTTGAGATGTCCCGGACGATCTGCTGTTCCCACGGCAATTTCTCCGTCAGCGGTCCGTATTCCAGGTCGTAATAGCCCGGTGGAGTCGTTGCTTGAATTTGTTCCAGGGCGGGAAGCAGATCGAAGGCAATAAAATCCTCATCGGCCGGTGTCAGTCCCGTGGGGCGGTCCTTCCGCTCGAGGACAATGACAATGCTACTCCCCAGAGGATCCTGGTCGAACGACTTGTCTTCCGGGTCTGCGGGAGGGGCGGACTCCTCAGTGTCGCCCCCCTTCGTGAGGAAGGCATCGCGATACAGTTGTTCCGCCCGCCGACTGGGAACGTCGCCTGGGAGAAAAGCAAACTCTCCGTCCTTCCAGACCGATTCGAAGGAAGGAGCCTGAAAGATCGTCAGGAAAGCAAGGATTCCCCAAAAACAAAGCCAAAGAACCGGATGTCGGCTCACATGATCGCCAAATCGCTGGTCCATGGGGTGGCAAACACGCTGCGGAATAGGGGGGGGCGGACAGGGAACCGTGACCCTATCGAGACGTGGAACGATGGTCAATCAAACGGCGGGCGAGACTCCCCAAATTCCGGTGGCTGAGACCTTTGCGGCCGTTTCAAACGGAACCGCATTCGTTTCCCGTCGTTCGGTTTCCCCACATGTCCTTTTCGAAACAGGAACGGCTTGAAACCGGATTCTCGCTACGATGTTCTCTCGCTATCCTCATCGTAAAACCACCTCACTGATCCCGAAGACGGCACTATGACAAATACCCCGACAGCGATTCGAGCCCACCACGATCAGGGCGTTCTGGAAGTGGAATGGAACGGAGTGAGAACATATCGATTCCCGTACTTCTTCCTTCGTTGCGAATGTCCCTGTGCCGCATGCGTGAACGAATTCACGGGAGAACGGATCCTCGATCCCACCGGCGTTCCTCGGAATATCCACCCCGCAGCAATCGAGTTTGCGGGCAACTACGCTCTGAAGATCCAATGGAGCGATGGCCACAATACCGGATTGTACTCCTGGGATCACCTGGAAAAACTTCGGGACGCCCCCGATGTCGAGCGGGGACCGGAGTAAGCCAGAGAGTTGCCAGGCATCCGTTTCTTGAGTTGGGGCCGCTTTGATCAGATTTCCTGGGAGATTTGTTCCGGCAACGGAGGAGATGGCGGTAATGCCGAGTCCCGTGATCCCTTTTCCGATGGGGGTGTCTCAGACCGAGTTGGCGGAGACGGATCGTTGGTCGACGGTCGCTCCTCGGGTTGCTCATCGGGAGCGAACAGTCCCTCCCAAACGGGAATCCATTCGCTCGGAGGAAGGGGATCATGAGGCTCGTCGACCATC
>JAGQQQ010000539.1 GCA_020426125.1 Planctomycetaceae bacterium | reverse complement strand
GGTGCCCAGTTGTGGTTTCTTGGCGGGACAATCTGCTCTTGGCTGGGGCTGAACATCGGAGCCTGCTTGGGCTTTGCGTTGGCCCGACTCTGGAGTCGTTTGGGCCGCTCGGGAGAAAATGACGATTTGTCTCGTCAGGCGGTTGATCAGTTACGTTTGCGGGGAGCGGAGTTTGCGTTATGGGTGACACGTCCACTGCCGTTGCTGGCGGAGACGTGTGTGCTGGCGCTCGGGATGTCGGGGTTGCCATGGCGGAGATTTCTGCCGTCTGTGCTGGTCGCCCATTTTGTGATTGCGGCCGCCTACAGTGCGGCGGGGGAGTGGTCGCGGACGAGTGATTCCCTTCCGCAAATTGTCATTCTCTCCGCCTTTGTCCCGTTGGGGCTGGCTCTCTTCCTGCGAACACTTTGGAACCGACCGCCCCAGAACACTTCGGACTGAAAGGGATTTCATGAAAGCGATCGTCTTGTCCGACGGGGGCGTGCGATTCAACTCGGACTACGCCTCCCGTCCCCAGCCGGACTGGGTTCCAATTCGCGTTCTCAAGGCGGGAATTTGTGAAACCGATCTCCAACTCATCCAGGGGTATATGGGGTTCTCCGGCGTCCTGGGACATGAGTTCGTCGGCATCGCGGAGCAAGGGAGATACGCCGGGCAGCGGGTGACAGGGGAGATCAACGCTGCTTGTCACAACTGCCCGACCTGTCAGGCGGGGATGCCGACCCATTGCCCGAAGCGGACCGTGCTCGGAATTCTCAATCACGATGGAGCCTTCGCGGAGACGGTCTGGCTTCCCGAGGAGAATTTGCATCCGATTCCCGAGCACGTGTCCGACGACGCAGCGGTGTTCGTGGAACCGCTGGCGGCCGCGTTTCAGATTCCGGCTCAACTCGACCTTTCCGAGTTTAAGAACATCGTGATCCTCGGAGATGGGCGGCTTGGCAACCTCTGCGCCCAAGTCTGCCAGTTGCGGCACTCGAAGGTCTTGGTTGTGGGCAAGCATTCCGAAAAGCTGGCTCGGCTGCAACAGCGAGGAATTGAGACCGCACTGCTCGATGAGATCGATGACCAGCGTTTCGCTGATCTTGTGGTCGACTGCACCGGGTCGGCGACCGGCTTTCCGACAGCTTGCCAGTTTGTCCGGCCACGAGGAACAATCGTGCTCAAGACGACGGTCGCGGGAGAACAGGGACCGAATTTGGCGCCGATCGTGATTGACGAGATTTGCGTCATCGGCTCGCGGTGTGGTCCGTTTGTCCCCGCGATTGAAGCTCTCGCGAAGGATGAGTTGGACGTCACGTCACTGATCACGTCGCGTTTCACTTTGGAGGAGTGCGAAACGGCCTTCCAAACCGCCACCGCCAAAGATCAGTTGAAGGTGCTGTTCGAGATCGGCTGACATTACCAGCGGAAAAGACCGGTTCCCCAAGTCAGACCAGCGCCGAAACCGCACATCAGGATCAGGTCTCCCGAAGAGATGCGTCCCTCCTGGTGGGCCTCATCCAGGACGATGGGAATCGATCCGCCAGAGGTATTGCCGTATTTCTGGAGATTGTTGAAGAGCTTCTCTTCGGGGATTCCCAATTGCTCCGCAGCCGCGCTGATGATGCGGACATTGGCCTGATGGAGCACGAACAACGAGACATCGTCAATCGTCATCCCGCTCTTTTCGAGGATGAGGTCGATCGTGTCGGTGAGCATCCGAACGGCCCACTTGAAGACGCTCCGCCCGTCCATTCGCAGAAAGTGGTCCCCGCTGGCGATGGCATCAGCGGAAATCGGGGATCGTGTTCCCCCGGCGGGTCGATCGAGCAAGGCTCCGCCGCTCCCGTCGGCTCCGAGCTGGTAGCAGACCAATCCCTGATGGGCGTGCCCCCGAGAGAGCAACACGGCTCCGGCTCCATCCCCAAACAAGGGGAAGGTCTTTTGGTCTTTCGGGTTGACGATCCGACTGTTCAGATCCCCTCCGACGGCGAGTGCGTATCTCGCGTTGCCCGTCGCCACAAATTGTGCGGCGGTTGTCAAGGCGTACATGAAACCCGCACAAGCGGCGGCGGTATCGAAAGCGGCGCAATCCAGCCCCAACTTGTCCTGCACGAGACAGGCGGTGCTGGGACAGTGGTAATCGGGAGTGAACGTTCCACAGACCAACAGATCAACCTGCTGTGGGTCCACACCAGCGGAGCGAATTGCCCGTCTCGCAGCTTCGACACACATGTCACTCGTGGCCATGTCAGCCGGAGCGTGCCGACGTTCGAGTATTCCGGTTCGTTGAACGATCCAGTTGGGGTCACAGCCATATTGTTGGCTCAACTGTTCGTTGGTGACGATCTGATCGGGAACAAAGGACCCGCATCCAGCAATCTGGACCCCCAAAAGCGAATTGGTTCGGCGGGTGAACAATGTTCTCTCGTTCCCGACAGAAGTGTCAGTGCCTATTCCTTGATCGATGACAGTCGCCACGCCCGACTCTCCTGGTTGGCGAGAAAATATACGAGGATCCATCCCCTCTTGGAATGCGAAGGGAGCAGGAAGGGTTTGGAAGAAAAGAGATGGGAGAACTCCCTCTGAGGAGGCTTCCCGCCATGTCCATCCTTCCCAAATTCAGCATAAGTTGTTTCCCGCAAAAGAACCAGTCTGAAATCCTGAAACGATCCCTCACAATGTGCAAAAAACTACCGATTCCGTCGCGAAACCGAGCCAATTCGCCAATCTTCACAAATCTCTCTAAAGCCCCGTCAGGTTCATCGAGCGTTTCACGAAAAACGGGCAAACCGCAGTTTCCCCGAATGACTTCCTTGCCCTCGGGAGTCATTTCAGAGAAACGGCGGTTGCCTCCGGGTATCGCCCCCGGAAAACTTGAATTCTGATCCTCTTCCAGTGGAGCCAACAACCGGATGGTTTCAGCTCAATTAGCGGCGCACCGGCTGCTGGAATTTGGATTCATTGGCGGCCGATTGCGTGGGCGGCTGGTTCGGGCTGACTCCGGTCGGAGCGGCAGGAATGCCGTTCCAATTCGCAGTATTCCACAGCGGATACGTTTCCACCACAGCCCCCCCGAGATCCTGCAAATGCACCCGTAGACGGGCCGAAGTCATGTGTTCGTTCGGGACCACCTTCTGCATCACGAATCGACGAGCGGCGGGAACAAACGAGAAGAATTTGCCATTCCCCAGAAAATCATTCTGAGCCAGCAGTTTCAACAGTGCGGTTTTGGGGACTTGATCAGAGGACTTGGGAAGTTCCGACAGCCAAGCCATGATCCAGATTCCCTGGCCGTCTTGACTCATCACGGCGGACATGGACAACTGCCATTCCTGGCCATCCATTTCCGCAGTGAAGGCAAAGTCGTATCGTTCTTCCTTCTTCTCGGGATTGAGGGCCAATGCTGCCAGAAGCTCTCCCAACTGAGCATGGTCGATCTGCCCTTCGACAACCTGCTCTTGGGCCACAGCCGATGGGGCCGGGAAGACCATAGGAAGAGAACCGGCCAAGGCTCCCGCAACCAATAAGGTTTTCAACCGCTTCATGGACAGACACTCCTTTGTCATCCCGAGTTTCATCGGCATCTTTCCCGTCTTCAGGGTCAAGTCCGTACGTCTCGCGAAGCAACTCGACGATCACTTCGCTACTCATTACGGACCGGGAGACGGCTCTCACTGCGACTCGCCGGTCTCGATCAAGAACTTGAGGCAAATCTGCGACCACGTTTCGAATTGGTCCAGATTCTCCGCCAAGTCTCGCGGATCCGCGAATCCCGTGTTAATGATCGACTCTTCGCGGGGCTGAACTTTGGGGTCTTCCAGCTCAAAAATGTGAACGACCCCTAAATGCACTCGACCGACTTCCGTTTCATCATCGTTGATGAGGGCAACGCACCGCTCCTCAAAGCCAGACTCAACATGGACTTCCTCTTCGATTTCCCGCTTCATCGCCACATGATACACGGACTCTCCCGACTCCTGATCTTCGGACGAAATATGTCCGCCCACACCGATCGACCGTTTGCTGTGAAGTCGGCGTTCGCCTTGAGCGGTCCCCCGTTCGTAGTGAAACACTTTCCCCTGGTGTCGAAAAATGCAATAGGGGATCAACTGCTTAAAGCTCGGATCCTCCTCGACCGCTGGCCGAGGACGGTAGCTGATGTACTCAGGATCGAGCAGCGTCTGCAAGTAGGGGCCGACGTTCGTTGTCCATCCCTGAAAATGTCCGATTTCGTGAAACAACAACGTGGGGACGACCAACACATGTTCAACGGTCGACTGTTCAATGCTCATGGAATTTCCTTTTCGAGGGAGACGTGTGAATTTTCCTTCAAGTCTGTGTGTCCAAACACCAACTGAACACGATCAGACATTCTGCAGCAGATCCCGAACGGCCGCGCCGATGTCTTCTTTCCGCATCAACGACTCTCCCACGAGAATCGCGTGCACTCCCGCTTCTTGTAATCGGGACACATCGTCCGGAGTGTGGATCCCGCTCTCGCCGACCAGCAAGACGTCATCGGGGATTCGTTGCCGCAGATTGATGGTATGTCCCAAGTCGGTCACAAACGTGCGGAGGTTCCGGTTGTTGACTCCCATAAATGGGGGATTCAGCCGCAAAACCCGGTCCACGTTTTCCGGCTCATAGACTTCGACGAGAGCCTGCATTCCGAGTTCCCTCGCCAGTCCATACAACTCAGCGAGTTGCCCGTCGTCGAGGCATTCCGCGATCAGCAGGATGCAATCCGCACCCGCCGCCCGAGCTTCCCAAACTTGATACGGGTCCAGGATGAAGTCTTTTCGCAAAATCGGGACGTCTACGTTCTGACGAATCGCGACGAGATAATCGAGATGCCCTTGAAAGAAGTGTTCATCTGTCAAGACGCTGATACAGGCGGCGCCATTTGCGGCGTAGGCTCTGGCAATCTCAACGGGATCAAAATCCGCCCGGATCAACCCAGCCGACGGCGACGCTTTCTTGACTTCAGCGATCAACCCCATCGGATGTTTGGCTTTCAGCGCCGCGACGAAATCCCGAACCGGAGGGGCCGACTCCACCGCGCGGTTCAACTCGTCGATGGGCCGACGCGCCTTGGCGGCGGCAATCTCCGTCCGTTTTTGCTCCATGATCTTCGCGAGCACGTCAGCCAACTGGGGGTCCTTTGAAAATGGGGATGGTCGGAGACGGGACGACAGAGTGTGTCCGTTGGGGGTAAACGCCTTGGGCGACAACATAACGGGCGAGGGCCATCGGCGAAACTCAGCCCGCCGGGATCCCGTACGCGGGGAACGCCAGTCGACGGACGCGGGGCATTGGAGTCCGGTGAACTTGGCTTCCTCCTCAAAAGCTCCCGACCTCTTTCATCTGGGAAGAATCGCCAGTTCCGCTCCGCCCTGTTCTGGTGGCCGCCGCTTCCTCCTGCGCCGCCAAAGGAAGTTGCACTCGCATCTCGGTTCCAACCCCCAACTCGCTCTCACACGCAATCTGGCCAAGATGAGCCTGCACGATGGCTTGACAGATGCTGAGCCCCAGACCCGTCCCGACTGTCTCCCGGTTTCGCTGCCGGGACCGGTCCGCACGGAAAAAGCGATCGAAGATCTTCCCCACGTCGTCGGGCGGAATCCCGGAGCCCGTGTCGCGAACGGTGAGCGAGACCTGTTTCTCTTCGCGAGAAACAGACAGTTCCACAAACACCTCGCCGCCACTTGACGTGTACTTTAATGCATTGTCGATCAGATTATTGACGACTTGGCTGAGGAGATGCCGTTTCCCCAACACCGGCACTTGCGGGGCAACCTGCGACTTGAGAGTGATCTCTCTTGTCTCCGCGACTCCGGCGAACATGTCCACGGATCGCTGCACAATCTGATCAAACATCACGACTTCCCCGGAATGGCTCAGTTGCTCGACCTCGGATTCCGAAATCAACAACAGCTGATTGACCAGATACTCGAGCGAAGAACTCTGCTCAATGATCTCGACGAGCTGATCTTCGTATTCCTGGTTGGTGCGCGCACTGCTGAGCGTCACTTCGACGGAACTGCGAATCGCCGTCAAAGGTGTTCGCAACTCATGCGCGGCGTTCGCGAGGAAGTCGCGGCGTTGTTGCAGGTACTCCGCGATCCGGTCCAACAGCGAATTGACCGTTTCCGCCAACTGGTCGAGTTCGTCTCCGGTTCCACGAATAGGAAGGCGTTCCTCCAAATGGCTCGGGCGGAGCCGCGCGGCCGTTTGGATGCTTTTGCCGATACGACGGGTCATCTTCCCAGCAAGCCAGTATCCGATGAGAGGGGCGACGATCAGGACCAGTGCGACGCTCAAAATCACCAAACGGTCAATCTGAGAGAGGTCCTGACGCAACAAAGCCAATGAAGCGCCCACCCGAACGGTCTGCGGGACTTCTCCATTTGGTGTCACGGAAACCTGGGCCTGCACGACTCGCATCTCCCCGGCCGTCGACGGTCCCAACGGAAGTTGATTCGACGGCACTAACCCTTCTGGCGCCTCGATACTCGCCCAAACCAGTTGGTGATCCGGTCCATACATTTGCACGAACCAACCATGGTGCTGGTGGCCGATCGCTTTGCGATTCAGTTCTTCGCGAAGCTCCGCGGGTTCCTGTGGCCCTTGCTCTTTCAAGGCGAGTTCAATCTCTTCGAGGTCCTCCTCGAGGATCTGATCCATCTCATGGAGCAATGCCCATTCGACACCTTGCCGCAGACCGCCGAGCGTGATCATCGCCGTCAGCACAACGATTGCTGCGTTCCACGAGGCGAGCCGAAATCTCAGCGTTTTCCAATGCTTCTGAAACAAGAAGGGCCTCTGCACCAAAACGGCTTGCCGCGAGCATTCGCCGATCGATTGCTCACTCGGCCTTTAGCATATAGCCCCGGCCACGAATTGTCTGCATGAGCGGAGTTCCAAAATCTTTATCGATCTTCCCCCGGAGCCGCGAGACATGGACTTCCACCACATTGGTGACCCCTTCCCAGTCGGCTTCCCAAAGGTGTTCGCAGAGCATCTTCCGCGTCACGACTTGGCCTGCATGCCGCATCATAAATTCGAGAAGACTAAACTCGGTGGGAGTGAGATCGATCTCCTGAGATTCCCGGGTCACGCGTCGCGTCGACAAGTCGAGATCCAGCGGTCCCACTTGCAACACATGCGTTGGAGCCTGCCGCGATCTTCGGGTGATGGCCGTTAACCGAGCTTGAAGCTCCGGAAAGGAAAACGGCTTGACGAGATAGTCATCAGCTCCGGCTTCCAACCCTGCGACCCGCTCATCAACCGTCCCGAGTGCCGTCAAAATCAACACCGGCGTCCGAACACCTCGATCACGAAGCTGCTTCAAAATCGTGATCCCCGAAACATCGGGCAGCATGAGATCGAGAACGATGACATCCAACCGGGAATCGAATGCCAGCTCCTGGCCCGATCGACCGTCCTTCGCCCAGATGCACACATGGCCGGCCTCTTCCAGTCCCTTCTTCAGGGACTTGCCAATCACTTCATCGTCTTCAATGACCAGTGTCTGCATGAGATCGGAGAGGACTCGCTAATTGGTTGGGGGGCTTCGGCGGGGAAGGGGGGCGGTGCCCCACGGAACGGAGAGGGTCAACGGCGAGTTTAATCCTTCCATCGGCAATCGGCTCGATTCCACAGACGATCCTTGCGGCTTTGTAACGAACTTCCCCGGCGGTTGAAGTCAATTGATCTACCTTACAAAGTTGTAATTGCCCTCACCTTGTCACCGGCCGAAATCACAGTAAAAGTTTTTCATCACACCCGAATTCCGTTCTGTGGGAAACCGCACCGCTGCTCCCTCAGGGCTCCTTCCTCAACACCCGCCGATCTGTGATTTCATCAACGCTGGAACCCCATCACCCCGACCTCGACTCGTCGTGTGTTGAGACCGAACAGCTGAAAGTTTGGGTTGAGCACGCAGCGCACTATCTGCCGTCGCAAGGGCCGATTGAAGTTTTCGTTCATCATAACACGCTGCATGCGTTTGAAGATTTGCCGTTTTGTGACGCTGTCTTGCAGGCCATGTCGCTTTACGGCCACCATCCCTATCTCACGGAAAATCGCTATCGCGAAGAGTTTCACCGCGATCGAATTCAAAAGAAGGACCTCGCGGCGATTATAAACGCCGACCTGAAAGATCAGGCGGGGCAGGGGATTGGCAACTTGGGATCTCGCGTGGACCTCCGACTGGCAATGCTGGAGTCACGACTCCACGTTGGCCCCCCAGAGGAAGTTCACTGGCTCCTCTCCGAAGGAGACGCCTTGCGAAAGTTCCGCGAGGAAGTCCCGGCCAGCGCTCGCCTGCGTCTGGTCGAGGACACACGGCGAATTGTCCTTCGCGACTACCAAAACGGATCGTCCAATTCCGATCCTCAGCTTCGAGAAGCGGTGGGTTTTCTTATCGACGAGTTCGGACGTCGGACCATGACGCGATGGACGGAATCGCAATGGGAAGGGTTCACACTCCAACTCCTCTGGCAGGTATGCCGATGGGGAGTCGAAAAGTCGGGCTCGAAGACGTTTGTGTCTTCTGCCGTTCACAAACCCACTCGAATCCGCGATTTACTCCTGAAATTGACGGGCGAAGATCCCGATAAGCTCGTCCATTCGATTCTGATTCCTTTCACCGCCGCGTTTTTAGATCAGGGATACGCGCAGTGGTCGCTCCCGGACCGGAGCCAAGGGTTCTATCAGGCCTTCATCAACCTCTTCAAATCCGCGCGGCCAATCGAAAGCTGGCAACGCGGACTCGCCGCCGAATTGAAGCGGCTGGAAACAGAAGAGATTGACGTCTGGACCTGTATCGACGAATCCCTGAGTCTGCTGGGGCTCCCGGAGCAGCAAAAGGAACATCTCCTTCAGCGAACGCTGCTGGCGCTTCCGGGCTGGGCCGGAATGATCTGGCAGATGGAAACGAACGC
>JAGQQQ010000538.1 GCA_020426125.1 Planctomycetaceae bacterium | reverse complement strand
GGATCATTGCCCATGATGCGTTTTGGAATGCTCTTTTGCGGCCTCTTGGTCGTCCTGTGTTTTCAATCAGGGGCGCGACTTCTCGCGGCCGATCAACCGAACATCGTTTTCTTCTTCGCGGATGATCAGACCATCAGCACGTTGGGGTGCTATGGCAACGACATCGTCCGGACTCCGACGATTGATGCCCTCGCAGCGCGGGGAACAAGGTTTCAAAATGCCTTTGTCAGCCAACCAATCTGCTGGGTCAGCCGAACTTCAATTCTGACCGGGATGTACGGCCGCAGCTATGGGACGCCGGACAATCCGGAACAAACCCGGGCGGATGCGGCCGAGACGTTGTATTCCGACCTGCTGCGGCAACACGGTTACCGCACTGGCTTCTACGGGAAATGGCACGCAAAAATGCCCAAAGGTTACCGTCCCCAGGACCACTTCGACGCCTTCGAAGCAATTGGCCGGAACCCCTATTACAAAAAACAACCCGACGGCACGCTGCGACACGAGACCGATCTGATCGTCGATCGTGGCATTGAGTTCTTGAAGTCCCAGCCAAAAGACAAACCATTCGCCCTCAATCTGTGGTTCAATGCCTGTCACGCGGAGGATAGCGACCGCCGCCCCGGGATTGGACACTTCCCGTGGCCGCAGTCGGTCGATGGAATGTATGAGGACGTCACCATCCCTCCGCCGCGACTGGGCGATCCGGCGATCTTTGACGCACAGCCAGAGTTCTTGCGGACAACACTCAATCGAGAACGGTACTTCTGGCGGTGGAACACCCCCTGGAAGTATCAGACGAATGTCCGGGCCTATTACCGAATGGTCAGCGGCATCGACGCGGCGATTGGCCGGTTTTTGGAGGAGTTAGAAAAGGCCGGCTTGGCGGAGAACACCATCGTCGTCTACTCCGCCGACAACGGCTACTACATGGGAAATCGCGGCTTCGCGGGGAAGTGGTCCCATTACGAAGACGCGCTGCGAGTCCCCATGATCATCGCCGATCCTCGCATTCCGGCAGATCAGCGTGGTCGTGTAAGCGACGCGATTGCCATGAATATCGATCTGCCCGCCACGTTTCTGGATTGGGCCGGTGTCGAGCGTCCTAAGACCTTCCAGGGGAGCAGCCTGCAACCAATCGTATCAACGGGCCAAGCTGACAACTGGCGCACAGAGTCGTTTCACGAACACTTCGCGGTCCGCAATCGGATCCCGGCGTTTGAGGGGATCCGGAACGCCCGTTTCAAGTATGCCCGGTACTTCGACCATGGGGACCATGAGTTTCTCCATGACCTTCAGAACGATCCCGATGAACTGGTGAATCTCGCGAAGGATCCTGAGTACAGCGACACCTTGAAGGAAATGCGAAGCCGAACTCATGAGAAAGTCGCGGCGATTGGCGGTCCACTCGATCCGTTAAAAGGGAACTTTTCCGATTCGACGGTGCCCCACCCGGTAGCATCCGCGGCGGTGGGCACTCGACCAGACAAAGAGGGGTTTGTGTCTGTCTTCGATGGCAAGTCGCTCCGCCAATGGAGCGGAGATCCTCAGTATTGGTCCGTCAAAGACGGAGCGATCACCGGTGTCACCGATGGAACTCTCAAGATGAACCGCTTCCTCACCTGGGAGCAGTCCACGATCCGGAATTTCGATCTTCGAGTGAAGGTCAAGGTCACCCCCGGTGGGAATAGCGGAATCCAGTATCGAGGCATCTCGCGCCCCGACATCGGCCTGGACATTGTGACCGGCTACCAATGTGACGTCGTTGCCAATGTCCCCCAGTACAACGGCATGCTCTACGAAGAGCGAGGCCGCCGAATCCTCTCCCACACTGGAGAGAAGGTGATCATCGATGAAGCAGGGCAGCCCTGGGTGGTCGGGACGATGCCCGTGAAAGAGTTCGAACCGGATCAGTGGCACGACTACCGTGTGCTTGTCCAGGGGAACCATCATGAGCACTGGATCGATGGTCACAAGACCGCCGACTTACTCGACTTCGATGAACAGGGGCGGAGCCTGGAGGGAGTGCTCGCCGTTCAAGTCCATGTCGGACCGGCGATGACCATCCAGTACAAGGATTTCCGGATCAAACATCTCCCGGACGATCTGCCGCTTGAGAAACCCAAAGACCATCCGATCCCCGACGATGCCTATGGCGTCCGTCCGCAGGGTCGATTGCCGAAAGACTGGAAAGCTCCGATCTACGGCAAACAAAAGTGACCGGAAAACATGTTCGCGAAGATCTCCCGCTTAGCAGCGCACTGGAAGTGCGCTGCTAAGCGTGTTTCGCTTGAAACGTGGCCGACCGGCCGATGAGAAAGACCGTTGCCGCTGAGAGCAAGTATCCGATGGCAATGTCATCAGCCCGATAGACGTAAGCTCCGTCCACCGGCTGAACGAACCGGAAAATGTAATCGAACGCGGAGACGGGCCCCGTTTCGTAGATCTGGTAGGCATGCATCAGTCCCAGACCTGTGAGAAGTGCGGCGGTGAGCAGCCACAATGATGCCGCGCCAAATTTGCGATCAATGAGACAGGCGGAAGCTGCCGCGAGGATCATGCAGGTAAAGATGTAGCCCCGTTCCATGAGCAGCAGACCGTGGACCAGGAACCCGTTGACTTCGGTGGTCGGTTTCGCGGGAACCGGCGCTGGCTTGGTATCTTCCGCCGCGACCACGACAGGCGGGTCAACAATCGTTTTGAGCGAGTCCCCTTGCGATGCGATGACGGTCCCCATCATCACCGTCGCTCCCCATGCCGCAATGGCCGGAAACAGCCCGACCGCAACCGCCGCTCCGTGGTCTTCGGGAACGGACTGGAACGCCTGAGCCGTGATAATGATCCCGATCCATAGGACGATCGCTGCGCCGGCTTCAATGGGAATGATCGCCGCCACGAGGCCGATCAGTCCTGACAGGGCGAGCGCAACGATCACGATGCCGTTCAAACTCGAATATCCCGCACGGGCTCCGAGCGCTTTCCAACCGGGATGGCCGATGTAAATCGTGGTCGGGAAACAGCTACCAAACAAAGCCGCCAGAATCGTCCCCAAGCCGTTTGCGGCCATCGATGTCGTCGTGGAATAGGAATCCCCGGAGGCTTCCGCCGACTCTACGTTCTGCATACTCCCGATGACGTTAAATAGCCCCATCGGGATCACCACAGACAAGAACGGCAGCCAACTCTTCACCTGCTGTAGGCTTTGTTGAATTTCCGCGCCGCACCACTGCGGAGCGTGCCAGCCGATCAGTTTCAAGGAATTTTGAACGGCACTGGGATCCCCTTTCCCGAATGTCACCAACGCTGGGGCATTCGGAACGGTGCCATCAACGGCAGCCATCAACCAGGACACGGCCGTTCCGACCAGCACAGCGATGAACCCGGTCGGCAATCCGAGCGGCAAACGGACGGATGCGAACAGTCCCAACAGGACGATCACCAGAGGAACCATCGCGATGAGTGGCTTCTGAAAAATCTGCAACGCGAAGGTCATCGAAATGAACCCAATCGCAATCCCTGCCAACGTCGACAGCAGGGCCGCGCGAGGCGTCGAGCGACGGATTTGGTGTCCCACAAACGATCCCAACAGTTCGATGACACCACTCCCCAGACAGGCCAAGAGTCCTAGTCGCCAGGCTGCGAAAGGATCTTGAGTCGTCTGGTATTCGGGGAGAATAACAAAGAATACAAAGACCAAAAGGGATGGGGTATTGATGCCGTATGGCAGGGCCGTGATGTCGTCGCGGCCCGTTTTCTTTGCCAGCCGATGAGCCTGCCAGGCGTAGAACAGATTCCCAATCAGGATGCTGATCGCGCTTCCCGGGAGCACAACACCGTAAAGCAATTCCGGCGGCATCCCGCATAATCCGCCGCACAGGCCAATGATCATCAGAAGCTGAACAAGGTTGTCGACGAACAGCCCGAAGAAGCCATCGAGGTCATGTTTGACAAACAGTTTCATCTGGTCGAACTCCAGGATCCCGCCTCAAGATCAATGGAAACGGGAGGTTATGACGGTCTTCAACATCTAAGTAAAGACATCCGAGACGGCGAGTGCAGGCCGCATCTTAGAGACTCACGAGTGAAAGAGTGAACCCACGGCGGTCTTTTGGGCAGGCATCTTGGGTGTGATCCCGCTAGGAGGAATCTTGATCCCGAATTACAATTTTCTAAGGAGACGGGCTCATGCGCCTCGACGGAAGGAACCGGTCAAATGCACCCCATCGCCACGTACAAATACACGACGACCAATATCGGCGATGATTTTCAGTCGTTCGCCGTTGAGCAGATTGTCGGTCAACGCACCGAGAAGGTCGCTCGTGACCGGCTTTACTCCCAGCGAACTCCCGTGCGTCTTGTCGGAAACTGCTGGTATTTCGTGACTCGTCCGTGGGATACGGTGTGGGCTCGGTTGACTGGTCGGCCGTTGTTTCCCCCACCAGCGTGCGTACAGCCACTCTATATCGGAGTCTCCATCGGCAAACGAGCTCAACGGTGGATGCTCACCTCAGAGGCGATTGACCACTTTCGGGAATGCGAGCCAGTCGGGTGTCGCGACCTGCACACCTTGGAGCTTCTCAGGACCCGAGGAGTCGAGACCTGGTTTTCCGGATGCCCGACGATTTCCTTGGAAAATGTCTGGGGACCGAGTACGGACGACATCTATATCGTGGACATTGACCCGCCGGTTCAGGATCGGCGCGGCCTCCGCGGTCTGACAGCGAATCTTCCGTCGAGACACTCCCCCGACTTTCGAGGTCTGATCCCCCCAAAGATTCGTGGGCGTGCCACCGAAATTTCCCATTTCACGACGGTGGGCAACAACCAGGAACGACGGTATCAAATGGTTCACAAGCTCATCGAAAAGTATGCAACCGCTCGATTGGTGATCACATCACGGCTGCATGTCGCCCTGCCTTGTGCCGCATTGGGAACCCCTTGCATCATGCTCTACGATGGCGATGAACGCCTGACCGGATATGATTTCCTGCATCGGATTGACGAGAGAACAGCAAAGAACTTTTCCTGGCGATTGGAGGATGTCTCTGTCCCTGATGTGTCACAGTTCCGAAGAAGAATTCGAGCCGTTGTCCGTCACTTCGTTCAAACGGGTCGGGTGATGTCGTTGACCGAGATGGAAGAATCCCTCAACTGCCCAGAGTCTGATAACCTGCTGGCCGCGGCCTAACGAAATCTCGAAATCCGCTGCCGTCGAGTGGATCCTGTCGGCTCTCGTTTTCCCGAATGGAGTTGGCTCTATGAAAGTCGTGTTCATTGGCGACACCAGCCTCAACTCTCGCCATTTCGGTTGCCAATTGGTGTGCCAGACCTTCCGTGAACAATTTGCGAGACTCGGGCTTACGGAGATCTCGAGTCACACGATGGAGTTGCCGACCGGCCGGACCTGGAAAGAGGTCGTCGCTCCGGCCGATTGTGTCATCATCAACGGCGAGGGATCCCTGCACCACGGGCGATTTCTCTCCGTCCTGGATGTCGCGAAATATAAGCCGACTGCCCTTGTCAATTGCGTCTACCAGGAAAACCCGTACGACGAACGGATCAAGAGTCTCATCTATGTTTCCGCTCGGGAGTCGCTGAGTGCCGCGGCACTTAAAGAACATGGAATTGCCTGCGATGTGACTCCCGATGTCTTGTTTGCCTCCCAGCGGTTGGGCGCCTTCGTGAAACCCGAACCACGTCACGACCTCGGACGGACAGACAATGCCGTGAAGAATCGGTTCTCCTTGGGGCCAATTCGCTTCTCCTGGCGCCCGGGATTCTCTCCCAAGGTTGCCCGTCCGGAGGATTATCTTGCGAAACTCTGCCAGTACCGCCGACTTTGCATTGGCCGTTTTCACGCAGCGATTGCGGCATCCAGGCTGGGAATTCCCTTTGCAACCTGGGATTCGAACACCTGGAAAACACGCGGCCTGATGAAGGACATGGGGGTCGAGCACCTCCACTTTGACGACTACGAATCCGCCAAAGAACACGTTCCAGTCGAGTTCGATCCCCGCATCGCCAAATTTGCTCAGGAAGCGACGAGACGAATTGAGACAATGTTTGACCGAGCTATTCAAGCCGTACGCGCCGCGTGACCCGTTCCGGTTGTGGATGTTGAAGGCGGGGTTTCCAGTGCTGTTTGGATTGTCCCGTGGTCAATCGGGGAGATCACTGCCGCAATCGAGTGGGGAATTCTCCTCCCCTCTCACGCTCTCTGCGGGATTCTGCCGAGAAGACCAAAAGGCTGTTTGTAGCGATGGTTTTTGAGATCCTAAAGGCGATCTGAGAATTAAACCGTGTTTTTTATGTAGCGGCATGGCTGGCCAGTGAGTTTTAGCGCGAGCCGCTTTAGCATGAGGTTGATCTGTGAGATCTTGATCATCGTCTCACTCGAATCCGTCGTCCGCTCGACATCTCGGTTTAACTGTCGGTAGCGATTGAACCACGCGAACGTGCGTTCCACCGCCCAGCGTTGCCGCAGGGGATAGAAGCCTTTCATCCCTTCCGGCTTGCTGGAACGGTGACAAGCAGGAGCAGACCCAAAACGTCTGTGACAATGTGGCATTTCCGTCCATTGGCCCGCTTGCCTCCATCATACCCCACTTCGCCTCCTTGGTCCGCGGTCTTTGCGGTTTGGCTGTCGATGCAGGCGACGCTCGGGTCGGCATCACGGCCCGCCAACTCGCGAACTGCATCCCGAAGTGCATTTATGATCATGCCTCAGCGTCCTTCGCGACGCCACAAGTTGTAATACCAGTTCACCGTTTTGTCGTTCGGGAAATCATGCGGCAACATGTCCCACTGGCACCCCGCGCGGTTCAAATTGAAAATCGCGTTGATGACCTCCCGAAGAACCACTTCGATGTTGTGGCCCCAAGCCTTCGGCTCAGGCATGAAAAGGCGGATCATCTCTCATTCCTCGTCCGTGAGATCCAATTGGATAAGACAATCGTGACATGTCTGCGTCCCTGCAAACTGGAGTTGATGGAGATCCAGAATCTCACCAAGCTTACGCGATTCTCGATTTCTCAGAAAGATTCTAACGCCTCTTGTTAAGAGAGCCCAAAATGGCACCGACATTTGGCAATGCCAACGTGATTCCAGGCCAACGTCGCCGAAAGACCTCGTCAAATTCGTTCGAAATTCAGTGAAGCCAAAAAGAAAGCGGCGACGAGTCGCCGCACTCCATGGATGTCGCGATCAGCATGAATCGCCGTGATCGGAGATCGTTAGCTGCCGAAGTCGTCGAAGGCGATGTTCTCGGGTTCTACCCCCAGGCTGTCGAGCATCTTGAGTACCGCCTGCAACATCATTGGCGGACCGCAGATGTAATACTCGATCTCTTCTGGGGCCGGGTGGTCCTTCAGGTACTTATCGTGAAGGACTTGATGAATAAACCCGACGTAGCCGTCCCAGTTATCTTCCGGAAGAGGCTCGGACAAAGCGATATTAAATTTGAAGTTGGGGAACTTCTCTTCCAGCGCTCGAAATTCGTCGACGTAGAAGAGTTCCTTTTTGGACCGGCCGCCGTACCAATAGGAAATCTTCCGGTCGCTGGCGCGTTGCTTCAACAACTCAAAGGTATGGGACCGCAGCGGCGCCATCCCAGCTCCCCCGCCGATGTAGACCATTTCGTTTTTGGTCTCTTTGATAAAGAACTCCCCGTAGGGACCGGAGATGGTGACCTTGTCCCCGGGCTTCAGGTTGAAGATGTAACTGGAGACTTTGCCTGGGGGAACGTCCGGTAACCGCGGCGGCGGGCTCGCGATGCGGACGTTGAGCATGATAATCCCTTTTTCGCCGGGATAGTTGGCCATCGAATAGGCTCGATAGACCGGCTCTTTAACGACAGACTTAAATCGCCAGAGATCGAACTTGTCCCAGTCGTCGTGGAATCGCTCGTCGATGTCCATCGTCTTGTAGGCGAGTTCATGGGCGGGGACTTCGATCTGGATGTAGCCCCCCGGTTTGAAGTCCACATCCTCCCCGACGGGAAGTTCGAGAACCAGTTCTTTAATGAAGGTCGCGACGTTGCGGTTCGACTTGACGGTACACAGCCACTTCTTGGTTTCGAGTGCTTCATGGGGGACTTCGACTTTCATGTCCCCCTTCACGCCGACCTGACAGGAGAGTCGGTAGCCCTCGCGTGCGGCGGCCTTGTTGATATGACCTTTCTCCGTGTCCAGAATCGTGCCGCCCCCGTCAAGGACGCGGACTTTGCACTGAGCACAGGTTCCCCCGCCTCCGCAGGCAGATGACACGAAGATCTTGTTGTCCGCTAGCACGTTCAGAAGTTTGCCTCCGGCGGGCACATGCAGCGTCTTCTGCTCGTTCACCACGATCGTCACATCCCCGGAAGGGACAAGCGCCTTCTTCGCGATCATGATGCAGGCGACCAGAATGATCACGATGGCCATGAAGAAGCCAACGCCCAGGCCAATTGTCAGCATCGAACCAATCCTATTTTCAACAGCCGTGTGCGGAGGAGTGTTGTGTCAAACGACTTGTTGGGTGAGCAAGACGGGAAAACTTTTTCGAGCCCGTCTTAAATGTCGATTCCCGAGAACGCAAGGAATGCCATCGCCATGAGACCCACGGTGATAAATGTGATCCCCAGACCGCGGAGCCCGGGGGGAATGTCGCTGTACTTCAATTTCTCGCGGACCCCAGCCAGCACGCAGATCGCCAGTGCCCAGCCGATTCCGCTGGAGAGGCCGTAAACCGTGGACTGAGCCAGATTGTAGTCCCGCTCGACCATGAACAGGGAGCCCCCGAGGATCGCACAGTTCACGGTGATCAAAGGAAGGAAAATTCCCAATGCCGTATAAAGAGACAAGAAAAATCGATCCAGGGTCATTTCGAGGATCTGGACCATCGCTGCAATCACGCCGATATAGCTGATCAG
>JAGQQQ010000537.1 GCA_020426125.1 Planctomycetaceae bacterium | reverse complement strand
CGCCCCGACAGCCCGCCTCAGCGGCCCCTTGGTTCGTGGTCGCTGAGAAACTGGAATAAGGCGATTGTTGATTCGTCGACAGGTGTTCCCAAATCCCGGTTGATTGTGCCGTGGGTCTTACCCTTTGCAGGAACGACTTTGGCGGCGACTCCGGCTTGTTTCAATGCCTTCGCGAGTGCTTGCGACTGAGTCGTCGAATCGACGCGGTCAGCAACGTGGAGAATGAGAAATGGAGGGATCCCCTTGTCAGGGGCGACGTGTGTGATGGGGGAAAGCTTTCGTTGCGTGGCGATCTCTTGGCCAAACAATTCGCGGTAGTAGTCGGCCTGTCGCGGGCCAGAGGCTTCAATGCGGGTGGGGATGTCATACATCGCGGTGTCGACGGGGACGCACCCTTTGACCTGGGCGAGTGTCAGCCCCTCGGCCTGGAGATAGCTTTCGTCGGTACAAACGAGTGCCGCCAGGTGAGCGCCGGCGGAATGCCCCCCTAAGAACACCTCGTCAGCGTTTCCGCCAAATTCGGAGGCATGGTCATGGACCCAGCGAATCGCCCGAGCGACGTCTGCGGTCATTTCGGCAACGGTGACTTCCGGAACGAAGCGATAGTTGATGGAGACGAACAGGAAGCCATGTTCGAGGAAGGCTTTGGGCTTGTCCTGGACGGCCGCCTTATCGCCACGTTTCCAGCCGCCGCCGTGAATCCAGACCATGATGGGTCGATCTTCGGCAGGCTCCGTGCTGTAGATGTCCAGTCGCCTCTGCGAATCATTCGGTTGCGTATAAGGGACATTCCGCTTCACCTGAATCTCGGCAGCATCCGCTTGGGCAAGAGTCAATAGCAGAACGGCCACTGTCAATGCGGAAAATGAGAACGTGGACACGTGCATTGATTCCCTGTTTTGTGGAAGGACATCTTTTCCCAGGCTCACCGACGACGGAATCTAACAAAGCGAGACTCAGGGAGACCACGATCTGAAACGGAAAATCCTCCATTCTCGATTCGTTTCTTTCACGAGGACCTCTCTGCGTCTTGCGACGAGGTTCACTCGTCAGGAGTTTGAGGAAAACTGTGGAAGAGGGACCACCATTTTCCTGTGGGCTCCCCCTTTGGAGTGCTCCGACTCGTCGGAGCTTTCTTTCAAACGAAGTTTTTGAATCTTCAAACAGATGTCTTACAAAATCCAGGCTGCGCCAAAAGGAAAGCGGCGACCAGTCTCCGCACTCCATATCCTCCCGCGAATTGTTCGTGGCGGCGATCCCGCCTCAGGTAGAGCGTGCTTTCCCCGTCGTGCCAAGAGGTCTGCGGAAGACCATTTTCCACTTGTGAGACGCATCCTGACCGGGGATTTCCTGAAGTCCGGGATTCGCGCCGCGATTCACTCGCTATTCCCCAGAGTGTTGTTCAGAATGCTGGGAGAAGACACGGACACCAATCTCCAGTGAGGTCATGATGAATAATGTTGCCTGCTTCATCTTGGGTGGCGGCAAAGGCACGCGGCTCCTTCCCCTGACGGCCGACCGATCGAAGCCAGCGGTCCCGCTGGGGGGGAAGTACCGGCTCATTGACATTCCGATCTCGAACTGCATCAACAGCAGCATTCGCCGGATATATCTCCTGACTCAGTTCAACTCGGTGTCGCTGCATCGACACATCCGCCAGACGTATAACTTCGATCCCTACTCCGGAGGATTCGTCGAAATCCTCGCGGCTCAGCAAACCAATGAGGGAGCGAATTGGTATCAGGGGACCGCTGACGCAGTCCGCAAGCAATTGCGTTACCTCCAGCAGCCGGGAATTGACTACGTTCTCATTCTCTCGGGTGACCAACTCTATCGAATGAACTTCGAGAAGATGCTGGAGACGCATCTGGAGAGCAATGCCCAAGCAACAATCGCGGCGCTCCCGGTCTCCGAAGACAAGGCGAAGTCTTTTGGGATCATGCGGCTGACTGATACTGGTCGGGTGGAAGGGTTTCTGGAAAAGCCAGAGACCGTCAAAGAGATGAAGGACTTTTACGTCGACGCGGAGTGGATCGAGAACCGCGGCATCCCCTGCAACGACCGGCATTATCTCGCCAGCATGGGCATCTACCTGTTTGACCGCAAAGTGCTCGTCGATGCCCTGGAAAAGACGACCTATCAGGACTTCGGCAAGGAAGTTTTCCCCGCGTTAATTCGTTCCAAGCGGGTCCACGTGGACTTGTTCGATGGGTATTGGGAAGACATCGGCACGATCAAAGCCTTCTACGAATGCAATTTGGAAATGGCGTCGCCAACCCCGCCGTTTGCTTTGGATGATTCGAAGGCGGTGATCTTCACCCGGCCCCGGTTCCTTCCCCCCACGCGAATCGATGGCGCCAAGGTCTCTGGGTCACTGATCTCCGACGGCTGCGTCCTCGAACCGGACGTCGTCGTCGATGGCAGCCTGATCGGTCTTCGAAGTGTCCTCGGCCGGGGTTCGACCGTTCGCCGGTCGGTGGTGATGGGATCTGACTTCTATCAGACTGACGACCGCGCAAAGACGGGTGACCCGAATGATCCCCCCTTGGGAATCGGGGAAGGATCCGTGATCGAAGGAGCCATCGTCGACAAGAATTGCCGCATCGGTCGAAACGTCGTCGTCAAGCCCCCCGGGAATTCCCTGCCCGATGGCAAGTGCGGCCCCGTGATTGTGCGAGACGGCGTCATCGTGATTCCCCGCGGCACCATTCTCCCCAATGACTGGAAGATGGACCGCATTGAACCTTGTGACTTTTAAGGAAGGTTGGGAGTTGAAAGATGAGGGTTGAGAGTCCGTGGATTCCCCCTCAACTCTCCACTCTCAGCGCTCAACCATCCATGGCTGACACGCTCTACATTGTTGACACATTCTCGTTGGTCTTTCAGGTGTATCATGCGATCCGTCAGCCGATGACGGGGACGCGGGGGCAGCCGACGAATGCCATTTACGGATTCACCGGCGATATTCAGCATTTGCTGAAAGAGAAGAAGCCGACCTATCTCGTCTGTGCGATGGAGTCCGAGGAACCGGGCGAACGCCTGACGGTCTACGCGGACTACAAAGCGAATCGTTCGGAGATGCCCGACGACTTGCGACCACAGATCCCGCTCATTCTGGATGTGCTCGAAGGCTTTCGGATTCCGGTGGTCCATCACGCAGGATGGGAGGCGGACGATGTCATCGCCACGCTCGCCCGACAGGCGGCGGAAAAAGGAATGGACGTCCGGATCGTCAGCAGCGACAAAGATTTTCGTCAGCTGATTGGCCCCCGTGTCAAGATCTACAGCATCCGCAAAAAACAATTTATGGACGAGGAGCACCTTCAAGAGGAATGGGGCATCCGTCCGGATCAGGTGATCGACTTTCAATCGCTCGTGGGAGACTCCGTCGACAACGTCCCCGGCGTTCCGCTCGTGGGGCCGAAGAAGGCACAGGCGCTCCTGGAAACTTTCGGCACACTGGAAGAGGTGTTGGCCAATGCGGACAAAGCTCCCGGGAAGAAGCTCTCTGAGAATCTGAAGACGTACGCCGATCAGGCACGAATGAGCCGTGAGTTGGTCACGCTCAAGCAAGACCTTCCGCTGGAAGTGGACTGGGACGCTTTTCGTGTCTGCGAACCGGATCGCAAGCGGCTCTATGAACTCTTTACGGACTTCGGATTCCGCCGATACGCGGAGGAGATGCAGTCGGCCGTCATGCAACCCGAAGCGGAGGCAGCTGAAAATACTCCTCGAAAATGGGCTCTCGTTGATACGCCCGAAGAGTTCGAAGCCTTGCTGCTCAAGCTTCAGGAGCAAGCGAAGCTCTGCGTGGATCTGGAAACGGACAGCCTCGATCCGGTGCGGGCGAAAATCGTCGGTTTGGCGATTGCCTGGCAACCCGGGGAAGCGTTTTATGTTCCCGTCGATGGTCCGCTCGGTTCACAAGTCGTGGACCGCAAAACGGTGGCGAACGGCTTAAAACCACTCCTGGAAGATCCGCAGCGAACGATTGTCAATCAGAACATCAAATACGACATGCTCGTCTTGCGGAGAGCGGGAATCGAAATCGCCCACATCGGTCTCGATCCGATGGTCGGCGACTATCTGCTGGACGCCGGGGCTCGAAGCCATGGACAAGATGAACTCGCGAAGCGGTATCTTTTTCTGGAGATGATTCCCATCAGTGATCTGATAGGGAAAGGGAAGAAACAAAAGAAGATTAACGAGATTCCCACCGATGTCGTCGCGGAGTATGCCAGCGAGGACGCCGATTATGCCGTGCGGCTTGCGAAACTCATTGAGGAGAAGCTCAAGGCAGAGCACCTGTGGGATTTGTACTGGGATTTGGAGCGACGGCTGATTCCCGTGTTGGCGGAGATGGAATGGAATGGAATCCGCGTCGATGTTCAGGAACTCAAGCGGCAAAGCCATGACGTCACCGTCCGTTTGGAATCTCTGATGGGAGAAATCCACGGGGAGGCGGGCGAAGAATTCAACATCGACTCTCCCAAGCAATTGGCGAAGATCCTGTTCGACAAGCTCAACCTCCCGGTCGTCAAACGGACCAAGACCGGCCCCAGTACCGATCAGGAGGTTCTGGAGAAACTGGCGGACAAACATGCCTTGCCGCGGCTGATCATCGAGCACCGCCAATTGGCCAAGCTCAAGGGCACTTATCTCGACACGCTCCCCAAACTCGTGAACCCGGAGACGGGAAACATCCACACCTCGTTCAGCCAGGTGACCGCCGCGACGGGCCGGCTGAGTTCGAGCGATCCCAACCTGCAAAACATTCCCGTGCGGACGGCGGAGGGAAGCCGGATTCGTCGAGCGTTCCTGCCGTCTCGCCCGGGCTGGAAACTGATTTGCCTCGACTATTCACAAATCGAACTCCGGATGCTCGCTCACTTTTGTGATGATCCCGTTCTGAAAGAGTCCTTCCAAAATGGGGAAGACATTCACGCGGTGGTCGCCTCGCAGGTGTACGACGTCCCGTTGGATCAAGTCACCCCTGATCAGCGCCGTGTTGCAAAAGCGGTCAACTTTGGCGTGATCTACGGCCAGTCGGCCTTCGGTCTCGCTGCGTCACTGGGAATCAGCAAAGAGGACGCCGAAGCGTTCATCGACGATTATTTCACAAAGTACGCATCAGTCAGCAAGTTCATCGATGACACACTCAAAGTGTGCCGACGAACGGGCTACGCGAAGACCATTCTCGGGCGTCGCCGGGAGATTTCGGGGATTCGTCCCCGTCCCTTCGGCAATTTGAATATGCCGGAACGGACGGCCGTGAACACCGTGATTCAAGGATCAGCGGCCGATCTGATCAAAAAAGCGATGATCAATGTGTTCGATCGTCTCCGAACTGAAGAACACTCCGCGCGAATGCTGCTCCAGATTCATGACGAACTCGTGTTCGAAGCCCCAGACGAGGATGTCTCGTCACTGATTGACCTTGCCCGAGAAGAAATGTCGACCGCCCTGAAACTCGACGTGCCCATTGTGGTGGACTGTAAGGTGGGTGACAACTGGCTCGACGCCGAGAAAACCGGGTAAGCGTCACAATGGACGGCGACAATCCAGCATTTGGAAGAGGACTCGTCGCGTGTCTTCCCGTTGATGGGACCGGGCATTCGCATCAGGAGGGATACTGGCAGGACTGCCGCGGGTTTGCTACTTTCCGCACGCTTGATACTTCCCCCACGCGAGGAACATGATCCATGTCAGTCGGGATGGCCCAGCCAATAGCCGGTGTGTCCACCAGCCGTGAGTCCGAATTGGAAGCGGTTTATCCGTCGGTCGCTGCGACGCTGCTCGGTTCCATTGTGGGCGGATTTCTGGGAGCCGCCTCCGCCGTTCCTTTGCTGCCGTTGCGGCTGCTGGTAATGGTCGTCGTTGGTGCGGCGATGGCCCCCTTGGGCCTGCTGGCGTATGGCCTGCAAAAAGTTTTCGGCAATGTGTATGCGGTGACGAATCGGTCCGTTCAAGTCCGTAAGTCGCTGACGAAAACGCAAGTCCAGCAAGTGGCACTGTCGGAGATCGAGAACATCCGGATTCAGACCAGTGGCAGCTATCACTTCTTTCGCGCAGGCGACCTAGTGCTGGAGAATGCACAAGGGAATGACCTGCTGACGATCCCCGGGATCCCCTATCCCGAACGACTGCGGCAGATCATCTTCGATGCCCGCGATGCCCGGTTGCTCGCGGATGCGTCACTGTCAACGATTCAAGGGCGGGGGTAAATCAGAAGCCTCGCCACGGAAAACGACCAATCCGCTCGTTGGACCGGACTGAAATGTCCGAAGTCCTGCTAGAGAGACTCTGAAATGGCGGGCAGCCATTCTCGAAGTTGCGATGCAGCTTTCGATGTCGGATCGAGCATGGTTTTCCCCGCGTTCGCAAAGAAACAGAGCCCGTTCTGATCGCAGTACCGGAGTTGTTCCCAAAGGCGAAAGAAGACATCGAAATCCGGAGCGAGGATGAACGATTCGGCAGGATTGTCGTGAATTAAGTAAACGACAGGCTCCATCCCTTCTGACTCAGTGGGAATGACGCCGAGCATGTCGCCATCTCCAAATCCGCAGATCGGAAATGCTGTTTGCCACAGATTCAACGCCGGCAGAGAGTAAGAATCTGGTTGCGAGAGCAGGGGTTCGCACCACAGTTCGCACATTTCAATCCACCATTCGATCTGATCCACTGGTCCCAGTCGCACTTCCCCACCAACGCCCTGAAGATAGTCGACTCGTCTTTGGAGAGGCGGCAAACGACGCGATTGCGGTTTCCAGTCGTAGCTCAAATTGCAATATCCCGATCCTTCGCAAAACCAGCGGGCGACGGAATGCGGAAGAGGCCTTTTCAGATGGGATGTGGCCCGCCCGAGTTTTCGCATGCTGATCGGCGGTTCCACGACCTGATTAACACAGACGGAATCAGGCAAAAGACGACATTTTCCGATGAATTCCCACGCTCGGCCAAGCCACGATTCATAATTGAGTTGGACACCTGCGGTCACGACTTTCCGATCTCAATCTCCAACAAACGTGCTAAGAAAACTCACTGGAGGGGCACTTGAACTGGGATCGCGCTGCGAGCGTGATAGGTGAGTGCGTTTCCAAACAGTGAAGGTTGGAAACAACGAGTTGGGCACTCGTTGCAGGGGGAACCTTACTCGCGGACGTAGGCCTGGAATCGTTGCCGGAGTTGTTTGGTGATTGGGCCGGGGGTGCCGGGGCCGAGGGGGCGGCCGTCGAGCTTGACGACGGCGATCACTTCGGCCGCCGTCCCGGTCAGGAAACACTCATCCGCGACGTACAGGTCGTGCCGCTGGAGCGTCACTTCCTGAACAGGAATGTTTGCTTCGCGAGCGAGGTCGAGGACGACGTTACGGGTGATCCCTTCGAGGATGCCGGCGTCGGTGGGGGGCGTTTTGAGGATGCCGTTTTTGACGATGAAGATATTGTCGCCCGTGCACTCGGCGACGTCCCCCTTGTGGTTGAGCATCAAGGCTTCCTGGAACCCGGCGTCGGTTCCTTCGATCTTGGCCATGATGTTATTGAGATAATTCAGCGACTTGATCCGCGG
>JAGQQQ010000536.1 GCA_020426125.1 Planctomycetaceae bacterium | reverse complement strand
GGCCTCCGCCGAAGTGTGTGGGTTTCTCTCCGTTGCTTCTAAGGCGGCCGCGTTTGCATTGCTTGTCCGATTCGTGCTGGCATTCCAAGCGGTCGATGAAGTGAATCAGACATTGGGAATGATGTTTGGAATCGCCTTGGGAGTGATTTCGATTATCACGATGACCTACGGCAATCTGACGGCGTACGCCCAGACGAATCTCAAACGTCTGCTGGCGTATTCCACGATCGCCCATGCTGGCTACATGGTGATGGCCGTCGCTGCGATGCTGGTGATTCTCAACGGCAATTCCGAAGGAACACCTCTGAGACCCGTGGCCGACGCGGCGAAAGCCGTGGAAGGCTTGATGTACTATCTGGCGGTTTATGTGTTCATGAACCTCGGAGCGTTTGCCTGCATCGCCTTGATCCGCAATGAAATTCATCGCGAAGATGTCGAGGGTTATAAAGGCCTCATCGCGGGGAACACCACGACAAAACTGCTTTGCATCTGCTTGGCGATTTGTTTCTTTAGCTTGGTGGGGTTACCCCCGTTTGGCGGGTTCTTCGCCAAGTTTTCGATCTTTATGTCCGCCTTCAAGGCGGGTTACGCCCATTGGTTTATGTGGGTGGTTCTGGCATTTGGCGGTCTGAATACCGTCTACAGTCTGTTCTACTATGTGAAAGTGCTCAAGGCGATCTTCATGGAGTCTTCCACCGGCGAGACGGCTCGTGCTCAGATGCCCGCGATCGCTGGGGCGTACGTCGCTTTGATCACTTTGCCGATCCTGATTCTTGGAGCCTCTCCTCTTCAGGCGGATTTGACCGCGACCGCCCAATATGTGGCCGCGGTGCTATTCCAGTAACAGCCGTGACTTTCGCCGTATTCGACCGATTGCGTTCTGACCTTTCCTGAGACCGTTGCTGATGAGCAGTCCGACCGCCAACGACCGTCTGAATGATCTGCTGATCACGATCAATCGCAGCCTGCTGCAGTATGCGATGGAATCCTGGCTCTGGTCCTCGGACGCCACCGACTCGCTGCTGGATCCCCTGAAACAGGCTGCGGCCAAACAACAGCATGACGTCGAACGTCTCGCGGGCTTTCTCACGGAACGTCGGCACCGCACCTCCTTCGGCACATTCCCTGCGACCTATACGAGTCTGCACTACGTCGCTGTGGGATTTCTGGTGTCCCGGATCCTGGCCAATCAACGGGACATCGTCTCGGCGATCGAGTCGTCGTTGTCAATGCTCAGCACCGATATCGAGGCCCGAGAGCTGGGGAACGCAATCCTGCGTTCCCAGAAAGAATGCCTCGATCTGATCAAGGGTTGCGTGAGCGAAAAAGCCGAACACGCTCATATGATCACGTCTTAAGAGCCGGACAAGGGGTTTGGGTTTCCGGATTCGCGGGTTGCTTTGTGCGCGGCTTAATCGTTTCCAATGAACGCCTGAGGGAATGCGGCCGTTGAGTTGCGATTCTTCAATCCGCTCGGTTCACTCCTCCAGCTTCTGAGCATTTTCTTGTTCCGTCGGAATGGACTGCAAGAAGACTTCTCCGTGGCCTGCTGGGACTTTCACGAGAGATGGTGATCGATTGGGGCTTCAGCTTCAGTGTGCTCGATCACGCGCATGGACTTCCAGTGTCCTTGCAGAAACCGCAGGAAAAAGCCGACACCGAGCCACATGATGAATGCGGAGCAGGCAGCCCAGCAGGCGTAGAGGCCGCCATCGTGTCGAATGATCCACAGGGTCGGGAGGACCATCAGCAGCCAGGACGAGCCGACGGTAAACACCAAGGAGAAGTGGGTGTCACCCGCCCCTCGAACAGCCGATCCGAAGACGATCGCCATCGCATCAAAGAAGGTGTAAACGGCGACGAACCTGAGTAGCACGATCACGATCGGGCGAATCTCGTCAAAGACCTCCTTCTCATCGCCATGCAAAAATGGGGACAGGATCAACTCCGGAAGCGACAGGTAGATCAAGGCGAAGATCAGCATATATCCACCGGAAAGGTAGAATGCCGTGTAAACCGTTTTGCTCGCTAAATCCGGGAACCCCTCGCCAACGCGCTTGCCGACAAGTGTCATGACTGCCGTCCCCAATCCCAACATGGGCACAAAGGCGAGCGAGTTGAGGGTAAACGCAAGATTCGTTGCCGCTTGTTCGCGTGTTCCCAACCGGCCGATGAGTGCGATGAAAGCTGTGAAAGCGCCAACATCGAGCAGCATTTGAATTCCATTCGGAATTCCGTAGCGAAGCATCCTTCGCAAGAGCTCGACATCGAGGCCGAACGTCGCTCGAAACGGGTAGCCGTGATGCCGGACCTCGCTTGTCAGGACGATCACGAATAGAACGGTTCCAACCCCGGTGGAAATCAGCGTTGCGAGTGCCGCCCCGCGAATTCCCAGCATCGGAAACCCTGCCTTGCCAAAAATCAGCAGCCAATCCAACAAAGCGTTGAGGACGGCGGCCACGAGATTGACCCACATGACCACTGACGAACGGTTCCGGGCCGTGAAAAAGGAGGACAGCACCGTGGAGACAAGCATCGGAACGGCCACCGGACACAAGCATGAGAAGTATGCCACCTCGAGTTTTTGGACGTCGGGGGAATGTCCCATCCAACGGAAGATTTGGGGGGACAGAGGAATTAATGGCAACAAAAGGATCCCTCCCAGGAGCGCGACCAGTAACCCTTGCCACATGGCCCCGGCAACGCGATCAGGCTTGCCCGCTCCCTCATACTGCGAGACAAACGCATTTGTGTAACCCGCGAGGCCGAATGGAATGCTCATGAGCGTCCACGAAAGCATCGACGCGGGCATCGACGCTGCGAGGGCATCGACGCTGAGGAGTGTGAGAAACGATCGGTCAACAATATTCATCAGGGAAACCGACCCGGCGCTGATCACCAGCGGAAAAGCCACGTGCACCAATTCCCGAAGCGAACCCGCAGGAAGCCGAGAATTCGGAGTTACCATCGCCGTTGCATCAGTCATCGGAATCCATCCTTGAAAAGCGGTCTTTCGTCGCACGCCATCTCCAAGAATCCTTGAGTGGTCGAAAAAGAACGTTCAATTTTTCAAGACAGCCAGATAA
>JAGQQQ010000535.1 GCA_020426125.1 Planctomycetaceae bacterium | reverse complement strand
GATGATGGCTTTGTCATGCACATGCACGTGTCCGCCGAGCAAGACTCCATTGACCAGCAGGACACTGTTGTAAATGCGGCAGTTGTGGGCGACATGAGAGTTCGACATCAACAGATTGTTGTTGCCGATCCGCGTGACGCCGTCTTCCTTTTCAGCCCCCCGGTTGACGGTGACCCCCTCTCGAAACTGATTGCCATTTCCGATCTCCACACGAGTCGGCGCCCCAGGTTTGTAGCTATAGTCCTGCGGTTCCGCCCCGATCACGACATTCGGCCAGAAGCGATTGTCACACCCAATGTCGGTGTGGCCGGTGAGAGTGACATGGCTGTCCAGTCGGCAGCCATCACCGACGCGGACATGTTCTCCAATCAGGCTGAACGGTCCGACATAAACGTTTTCGCCCAACTGTGCCCCGGGTTCCACGATGGCCAGTGGAGAGATAAAAGTGGACATAAACTGGGCTTTCCAAAAGGAAGGAAGATGGACACCGGTCAGCCAGCTTTGGCAACCGGTTGAGTGGGGGCGGACCGAACAGGTTGGAAAGAGGAGGTCAGGGGCGCATTTTGTTCCCGGTGGTGCTCCGAAATCACTCTGACGATCTCATGGTTCAATCGGTGCCCCGATCGCATGGCCGTAAACCGTCCGACGACATCACACCCGAGCAAGGCGAAATCGCCGATGCAGTCCAAGATCTTGTGCCGGACACATTCGTCTGGGAATCGCAGCGCGTTGTCGATCAAGCCTTGGTTGGAGAAGACCAGCGCGTTTTGAGTCGTCGCTCTCAGACCCAACCCTTGACTGCGAAGTTGCTGGACCTCCCGTTCCAGGACAAAGGTTCGGCAACGGGCGATCTCGCGAACGAAGGTCTCGGGATTGATCGGAACATTGAGTGCTTGGGTCCCGATGGGGCCGGGACCGTAGTCGAGAATGAATCCGACCTGGAATTCATCGAGCCGCGAGGGCTGGACGGCGATCCCCACATGGTAAGACTCCGTGTGGAGTAGTGGCGTCTTGACGACGACCGTATCACGTTGCCGATCTTGAGAGATAATTCCGGCCGCTAAGAGAGCCTCTACAAAGTGCCCCGCCGACCCATCCCCAGCCGGTGGCTCAGGCGCGTTGATTCGGACGAGGCAGTTGTCGACTCGAAGCCCGGCCAGTGCCGCCATGACATGTTCGATGACCATGACACTCGCTTTGTTCCTCGCAATCACTGTGCAGCGAGGCTGGGGAACGACATAGTCGACCAATGCCGGAATCCGCACGGACTCTCCGGGGGCGGTCCGTTCGAACACGATGCCGTGCCCCGGGGGAGCCGGACAGAACTCCAGGCGGGCGTCTTCACCCGTAAACAACCCAAACCCGGAGACGGTCACCGCTCGGGCGAGCGTCTGTTCCTGACGCGGCTGAAAGGAGAGTCCCACGATCCTTGCCTCGCTGAAATGTGACGCTCGCTCAGCGCGACGTCCGTTGATCCATCCTTGGACAGCACTCTCGAGGAGATTGGTGCAAAATCAGTTTGGCCGAGTTGTTCCGCCCGAGCTTCCTGATGCGGTCTGCTGGTCATTCCAGCGTTTGTTGAGATAAGTCAGGATCGCGTCCGTGATGTCATCTTGAGAACGGTAATAGACCACTTGGCGGTTCATCCCCGAAATGATGTCACGAGGATTGTCGGCGGCGTCCACGTCGTCGCGTTCAAATCGCAGCACCAACGTGTAGCCATGGTAGTTTGCATACTTCTGCACAAGGTCTTCCACTTCGAGGTAGACCGTCTTGTACAGATCGGCTTCCTTTTTGAAGAAATCCCGTTGGGCGACGCGACGAAACGACTCCAGGTCCGATTGGGACTTCAGGAGTTGTTCTTCCAATTTGGTGTAGTCTGGGCTCCCTTCCTCCAGCTCCCCACTGGTCAGTTGGGCTTGAAGGTTCTGGAGGTTTTCGACCATCCCTTTGGCTTGCTGATCGGTCTGCTCGATATCCTTTTGCAGGGCAGCGGTCATGGCCGTGAACTTGTCATAGCTCTTGAAGATATAGGCCATGTCGATCAGAGCGATCTGATGCTCCGGCCGAGCTTCCGAAGCGGCGCCGGATATCGGAGTAGCCTGCTGGGCCAAAGCGGAGTTCGTGGTGACAACGAACGCACAGGTGATCATCAGAGAAAGGTTCTTCATGCCGACCGCAGTCCTTTGCGTTACTGGCGAATCATCGCGGCGACGACTCTCGACCTCGTCGCGATGGATTTGGAAGCCACACCGATCGTCTCCTGCCGATCTCCCGGGTGTCGCTTCGAGATCCGCCGGAATTCTGCAAAATTTGCCGATTAGGTCAAGATGAGTTTGTAAAAATCGCGACCGAACCAGTGGTCCGTTTGTTCTGTATTAATAGGTTGAAGAAAAAAGGGAGCGACAACAAGAGCGGAATTGCTCATGAGACGCCCATCAACTCAGCTTCAATGAAGCACCAGGGTCCGTCCGACGTGACCGAGCTTTTTGCGGAATGGCC
>JAGQQQ010000534.1 GCA_020426125.1 Planctomycetaceae bacterium | reverse complement strand
GGATCCGAGCCGAAATCTTCATAGGAGAAGCCCCGTCACGTTCGGGCTACTCCCCTTCAATCCCTGGCACGGGAAACTGGGAAGCAAACTCAGACACTTCCTGGCGCACACGTTCCGCCACTTGCGGATTCTCAGCGGAATTCAGAACTTCCAGAATCCACTCGCCGACCTGCCGCATCTCGTCTTCCTTCATGCCGCGCGTGGTCAGCGCGGCGGTCCCGATGCGAACTCCGCTCGGGTCGAGTGGCTTCCGTTGATCAAAAGGAATCATATTCTTATTCACGGTGATCCCCGCACGGTCGAGCGACTCTTCCCCAATCTTTCCGGAAAGTCCGATCGATGTCATATCACACAGCATCAAATGGTTGTCCGTTCCCCCGCTAGCGAGTCGGATCCCCCCCTGCATCAATGTTTCCGCGAGAACCTTCGCGTTTCTCACGATCTGTTGGGCATACTCCTTGAAACCGGGCTGCAGGGCTTCGTGGAAACAGACCGCCTTAGCGGCGATGACGTGCATCAAAGGTCCTCCCTGCAAACCGGGAAAGACGGTCTTGTCCAAGGCTTTGGCATGTTCCTCCTTGCACAGGACAAATCCGGACCGAGGCCCCCGAAGCGTCTTATGGGAAGTGGAAGAAACAAAATCCGCGACCTTCATGGGATTATTGTGGACTCCACCAGCTACCAACCCGGAATAATGAGCCATGTCAACCATCAGCAGGGCACCGTGTGCTCTGGCGATGTCCGCAAACTTGCCGTGGTCAATTTCCCTAGGGTAGGCGCTGGCCCCGGCAACAATCATCTTGGGTTTGTGTTCCTTAGCCAGTCGGGCCACCTGATCAAAGTCGATCCGGTGGTCCTCCTCGCGAACGCCGTAGTGCACGAAATGGTAAAGTTGCCCGGAGAAGTTGAGGTGCATCCCGTGTGTCAAATGTCCGCCGTGGGCGAGGTCCATTGCGAGGACGGTATCACCAGGTTTCAAAACGGACATGTACACTGCCATGTTCGCTTGGGAACCGGCGTGTGGTTGAACGTTCGCGTGGGGCGCTCCAAATAGTTCACAGGCCCGGTCTCGAGCCAGGGATTCCACCGTATCAACGTGTTCGCATCCGCCGTAGTATCGGCGTCCCGGATATCCCTCCGCGTACTTGTTCGTCAGGATTGTGCCTGCCGCCTGCTGAATCGCAGCGCTGGTGTAGTTCTCGGAAGCGATCAATTCGAGCCCTTCCACTTGCCGGCGCCGTTCCCTCTTGAGAACCTCCCACACTTGAGGATCGGCGGTCGCCAGGGGATTGGAATCGGTTCCAGTCAGCAACATCAAAAAACTCCGCTATCTCCATGGGGCGAATTTCAGGGAACAATGGCCCCACCGAGAGAGTTATAGCCGTCTTGATGTTTGAAAACCACTGAATCGTTTCGGCGAATCTGTCGAGGATCTCACGCCTGGAGAACGAGGTCGATCACACCTCCCAATCAATCAGCAATCCTTAATGCACGTTTTGGAGAGGAATACAAGACGGGCGTTGTGATTCGCGCCGGTCTCCGTTCATAATACGTTCAGCGCTCACAGGAATCACCAATCTCCCGACCGTTCTCAGCGCATGTCCTCTACCCAGCCTGCGGCCTCTTTCGAAAACCGCATCCAGAGCCATCTTCGTATTCTGTATCCCGAATCCGACATTGCTCGACTGGCCCGCGATATTGCGATGCTGTTTGATCAGCGTTGGCAACTCGATCGGACAGATCTCTGGTCGGAGCGAGACAGTCTGCTAATCACATACGGCGACAGCATTTTGCGAGAGGGGGAAAAGCCCCTTCAGACGCTGTCGCACTTTCTGGATGAGTCCATTCAAGGGGCGATCACGGCCGTCCATGTTTTGCCGTTTTGCCCTTATAGTTCGGACGACGGCTTCGCTGTGATTGACTATTGGCAAGTCGATCCCGAACTCGGAACCTGGGATGATCTCGCCCGGATTGCCGAAACCTATCGACTCATGAGTGATATCGTCATCAATCACGTCTCCGCAAAGAGTGATTGGTTTCAAAACTATCTCCAGGGGAAATCCCCGGGAGAAGGCTACTTCATCGAAGTCGATCTGACGGCGGACCTGTCTGAGGTCGTCCGGCCTCGATCCACGCCGTTACTTCGAAAGGTCGAAACCCCCAAGGGGACGAGGCATGTCTGGTGTACGTTCAGCCATGACCAGATTGATCTCAACTTTCAGAATCCGGCGGTCCTGTTGGAGATGTTCAGCGTCCTCAAGTTGTGCCTTGAACAGGGTGTCCGCCTGTTTCGATTGGACGCTGTTGGCTATCTCTGGAAGAACCCGGGAACGGCGTGTATTCACCTCCCGGAAACCCATGAAATGGTTCGGTTAATCCGCGCTATACTCGATGAGGTGGCACCGGGATCGATCCTGATTACCGAAACCAATGTCCCCAACCAGGAAAACTTGACCTATTTCGGCAACCGAAATGAAGCCCATATCATCTACAATTTCAGTCTGGCTCCGCTCGTGGTCCATGCCCTGCTGACCGGACGCTCGGAGCATCTGCAAACGTGGATGATGAGCATGCCGCCGGCGCCGCCACAATGCACGTATCTCAACTTCACCGCCTCTCACGATGGCATTGGCATGCGGCCGGCCGAGGGGTTGATCGAAGAAGAGGAGCAAGTGCAGATGGTCAACATCATTCAACGGTTCGGCGGCAGAGTCTCCAGAAGGAGTCTCCCGGATGGAACAGACCGAATTTACGAACTCAATGTTTCCCTGTTCGATGCGCTGCGAGGAACGATCTCGGGGCCGGATCGTTATCAGATTGACCGGTTTCTCTGCTCACAGACAATCATGATGGGACTCGAAGGTCTGCCCGCATTCTACATTCACAGTCTGTTGGCCACTCCCAACGATGAAGCAGGGGTCGAGCAGACCGGTCGAAGCCGGACAATCAACCGCCATCGCTGGGAATACGAGGGACTGCGAAAACTTCTCGCTGACTCCAGTACCAGTCAGGCGAAAGTCTCAACCGAACTCTTGCGTCGAATCCGAATCCGATCCCTGCAGTCGGCCTTTCATCCATCCGCGACGCAATTCACCTTGCATTTGCAGCCGTCATTATTTGGATTCTGGCGGCAGAGCCGGGACCGACAACAAAGCATTTTTGCCATTCACAATCTGTCTCCGCGCAAGCAAGAGTTGGAATTGAGAGATATCAATCTCATCACGAACGAGCGATGGATCGATCTGATTAGCGGCATCGAACTCTCGCAAATCCATGGGACGATCCGCCTTGGCCCGTATCAGTGCCTCTGGATCACGAACCGTCCGTCGGCTTCCTGATCTTCGCAAGAAGGATCACCGAGATCGATGAGATGGACTTTCGTGGACAGGTTCGGACTGCAATCACTCCGATTCACCGCCACTTAGAATTCCCAATGCAGTCGTGATCAAATCGCGGTCGTTTCTGGCAGTGCCCGGTAGACCGTATCTACACACTCGAAACCTACGGATTGGTACAACTCCAACGCTGGAACATTCTCGGCGGTGACATGCAGGCTAATTCGCTGAATGCCAGACTGTTGGAAGCCGAGCAGTGACTGCTGTAAGATGGCCCGGCCCAAGCCAAAGCCGCGGTGTTCGGGCACGACCCCGACATTCTGAATGGCTCCGGCCGTGCTGCTGTCCCACATCCCCTGAATGCAGGCGACCGGCTGTGGACCGGCGATCTCGTTGGCCGTGAACTCGATGATCCAGGTGGCACTGGGAAGAAAACAGGAATGCGTCACAATACTGCGGACAAGATCCTCACACCCGGCGTAGGACCGCAGGCAGGGAAACAACTGGCAGTCCATTTCCCCTGCGAAGCTGGCCTGTTTGGCGATCGCGTGGCTCTTGAGCAAGACCGGATGCCAGCCCCGAAGTCGGTACCCGTCGGGCAATTCGGGAGCCGCGACTTCACTCTTAGCGAAGTCGAACTGCATCCTCAGCCGTTTGAAGTAGTTCGTCTTGTGCATTGAAACAGGACTTTTCTCGGGGTCTCTTCTCAATCCTAACCTGCATTTCGCAGGCAGGGAAACCACTCTGCGCGATTGAGCCGGATTCAGGCAAAATGACTTTGCGGGTTGTACGGATTCCAAAATGCGACTGCGGAACAGTCCCCATGCTCCCGCGTTTCCGGTATGTTGTGGCCTCAAAAATTTCGAGCCCCGAGGATACGGCATGAAATACGGATGGTTCCTTCTCGTCGGACTGATCACGCAGGCATGGTTCCCAGCGACAGCTCTGTGGGGCGCGGAGGATCGCCCGAATATCCTCTGGCTGATCGCGGAGGACTTCGGTCCCGAACTGAGTTGCTATGGCCACCCCGAGGTCTGGACGCCGAACATTGATTCCCTCGCGGCCGAAGGAGTCCGCTTCACACACGCCTATACGGTCACTCCCGTCTGCTCGACGAGCCGGTCGTCCTTCATGACGGGGATGCACGCTCAAACCATCGGGGCGCACAACCATCGTTCGAACCGCGATGGAGGACACCCCTTGCCCGCGGGAGTTCGGTTGCTCACAGACTGGCTCCGCGAGGCGGGCTACTTCACCGCCAATATCCGGGAATTCCCGCAGGAACTCGGATTCAAAGGAACCGGCAAGACAGACTGGAACTTCACCTATCCTGGAAAGCCCTTCGATACGAATCGCTGGATGGACCTGCCGAAAAACCAGCCGTTTTACGCCCAAGTGAATTTTTCGGAGACGCATCGCGGAGGAGCGTTCGACAACGCCCACAAAGCGATCGAGAAGACCGCCGATCCGGAGAAGGTCAAGTTCCCGCCGTATTACCCTGACCATCTCATCACCAGAGAGGACTGGGCTCAGTACCTCAACACGGCGATGTCGCTCGATCAGAAGATCGG
>JAGQQQ010000533.1 GCA_020426125.1 Planctomycetaceae bacterium | reverse complement strand
GGGCCGCGAAGGAGGCGGTGATGAAGACCTTCGGCACCGGCTTCACCAAGGGTGTCGGCTGGAAGGACATTGAGGTCGTCTCCCTGAAGTCGGGCCAGCCCGTGATCGAACTTTCCGGGGGAGCAGCGCGCTATGCCGAAAAGGCGGGAATTGATGAAGTCCTGATCACAATCTCCCATTGCCGCGCCTACGCCACTGCAACCGCCGTCGCCTTGCAACACCGCATCCGCCGCGAGGGGGAACCGTCGACATAGAATCTGCAACGGCGTGAAATGACTTTGTCGAGAATCCGAAAGAATTGAACTCGGTGGTCGACTCATCAGCAGGATTTGACATAAACTGGAGATCCATCCCGGTCACCCACCACGGTCGTTTCCTGCCTCATGAATTCTTCTCTGATCTCCCACGTTGCTACGCGAACAGCCTGGCTGTGGTGCGCAATTGTCCATCTTCAAGCTAGTATTGTGGATGGCGAAGTTCAAGGTGCAAATAACGGGTATTCCCATTTGGCACCAGCCTTCAAAACCTATTGTGCGAGCTGCCACGGTCCTGATTCCACGATGGAAGGAGATATTCTCCTCACCGACCAAACGATCGCGAATCTCGAAGAGAATGCCGACCTCACCCGGAAACTCATCGAAGCCCTCGATTCCCGAGCGATGCCGCCGGAGGATGAAGAGCAACCTGCCGATGAGCTGCGGTCCGAGTGGATCAAGGCACTAAGGCCAGTTCTGCACGCCGCGGTCGCCAAGTCTCTGGGGACGACGCGGACGCCGATGCGGCGGATGAACCGGTTTCAGTACAACAACGCTGTGACCGATTTGTTTCAGCTGAACTGCATCGTCTTCACGCTCCCCGAGCGGGCGATGCGTGTGCACGGCGACTACTTCAACCCCGCGAGCGGCAAGATGCCCTACGAGGTCACCGTGGGCAACCGTCCACTCGGGAAGTCGCAAATGATTGAGCCACGTCTGGGTGGCGTCGCGGCGTTTCCACAGGACTTGCGCGCTGAACACGGTTACGACAACCAGGGCGATCACCTGTCGTTGTCGCCGCTGCTGATGGAGTCCTTTCTCAAGCTCGGAGAATCCATCACACAGAGTCCCGATTTCGTGCCACAACGAGTCGGAATCTGGAACTCCTTTTTTGCCGCCCCGTCTGACGATGTCGATCTCGAAGCGGAGATCCGTTCGCGGCTCATGCCCTTTTTAACGAAGGCGTTTCGCCGCCCCGTGGATGCGAAGTCGTTGGATCGTTACACGCAATTCGCTCTTCATGAATTGAAAGCGGGCGCCAGCTTCACCGACACCATGAAAGCGATCGCCGCGGCGGCGATCGCCTCTCCTCGCTTTTTGTATCTCTACGACAGGATCGACGCTGACAACGAGGATGCTGGCCCCCAGCCAATTGACGACTTTGAACTCGCTTCGCGTCTCTCCTTCTTCCTTTGGGGCAGCCTCCCGGACGAGACGCTGTTGACCTTGGCGGCTGAGGGCCGACTCAGCCAACCGGACGTTTTAAGTCAACAAATCGACCGCTTGCTCAAAGACAAAAAGCTCAAGCGGTTTTGTGACAGCTTTCCCACTCAGTGGTTGCAACTCGACCGGATTGTGTCGTCCGTTCCGAATCGAGAACGATTCCCCGACTTCTACTTTTCCAAGTATCGGCTAAGTATGCACATGATGCTGGAGCCGTTGCTGTTGTTTGAAACGGTATTGATCGAGAACCAACCGATCACACAGCTCATCGATCCCGACTTCACCTATCGCTCGGCTCTCCTCGAAAAGGCATACGGCGACCTCGGCAACACTCCCGGGAAGTCGACCGGCGGCAATGTCACCGTGTTGACCTATCAGCGGCAGCCTGTCAGCGATCGACGAAGTGGCGGGGTCATTACCAACGCGGCCGTGATGACGATGACATCCGGACCAGAGCGGACGCAACCGATCACCCGCGGAGCCTGGATGGCCTCCGTGATCTTCAATGATCCGCCCGAACCTCCCCCAGCCAACGTGCCTCCGCTCCCCGAGAAGCCGCAGCAGGGTGAAGAAAATCTCACCCTTCGCGAACGGCTGGCCATGCACCGCGAACGAGCCGACTGCCGGGGTTGCCACGAGCAGATCGACCCGCTGGGATTCGCTCTGGAGAATTATGATCCCATCGGTGTCTGGCGGGAGAAATACGAGAATGGTCGCGAAATCGACGCGTCCGGTGTCCTGTTCCAACAGCATTCGTTCGCGAATGCCGTCGAATTGAAAGACGCCATTATCGCCGACAAGGATCGTTTTTGCCGAGCATTGGCGGGCCATCTGCTATCGTTCGCCCTCGCAAGAGAACTCGGTCCGAGTGACACGATCGCGCTGGATGAGATCACAGCCAAAGTGGCTGCCGAGGACGACAAAATTCACTCGCTGATTCGTGAGATCATTTTGAGCCCCCCTTTCCGGACGAAGTCATGACCATTACTCGACGACAGTTTCTTCGCGGAGTGGGCGGCGGCATGCTGGCACTCCCCTGGATGGAAAGCCTCGCCTCCGCCGCAGGCGCGACGGCCAGCGCGGTTCCACTCCGCATGGCACACTTCTATGTGCCGATTGGCGTCGTCCGTCGCGGGTTCTTCCCGGGAGAACAGAACGACATTATTCCCGAAGGCAACCTCGGCAACGTGATGGCGTCGCTCGGGAAGCAGGATCCCAAACACAGCGTCAAACCGCTGACGGAACTGACGCCGACGATGCAGCCGCTGGCGGAGTTGAAGCAGCACATCAACCTGATCACCGGGATGGACCGGACGTTCCAGCAGGGGACCGACGTCCACGCCCAGTGCGCCAGTTGTTATCTCAGCAGCGCGAAGCCGTACACCGTCGCAGGCTCCGCGTGGCCGCTGGACCGGACCTTGGACCATGTGGTCGCGGACCACATCGGGACGGAGACTCCGTTTCGCACGCTGGAATTCAGTTGTAACAGCCACCGTGACAACAAGGAGTCCATCTACTTCGACAACATTTCCTGGTACGGTACCGGCCACTTGGCTCCGTCGATTCGGGATCCTCGGAAGATGTACCGGAGGTTGTTCTCGACGCAGGAGATTGACCGGTCTCGGGACATCACCAGTTTGGTCCTGGAGGATGCCCGGTCTTTGCAACAGGACTTGGGACGGGCGGACCGCGACAAGTTCGCGGAGTATTTTGAGTCGATTCGGGCCATTGAAGTGCAAATGGACCGCCTGGAAAAGATGAAAGCGGAACTTTCCCAAGTCAAATTCGACGAACCGCCGGAAGCGTATTTGCCGCGTGGCGACTACATCCGTCTCATGGGAGACCTGATGGTCACCGCTCTGCAAACCGGTCTGACGAATGTCGCCACATTCATGGTCGGCCCCGAACGTTGGGATACGCCCTACATGTTTGACGGTCTGTTCGATAAGCCGCGGAGCCATCATGGAATGTCGCACAATCAGACGAAGATGATTGACGACCTGCTCAAGGTCGACCATTTCCATATGCAGCAGTACGCCTATCTCGTTCGGAAAATGGCCCAGATCCCCGAGGCGGACGGAACAACACTGCTCGATAATACCTTGTTCACCTATGGCTCGGGTCTCGGCGACGGTTCGACCCATCAATACAACGACCTTCCCATCATCATGGCCGGCGGCGGAAGACGGGTCAAAGCCGGCCAACACATCAACATGCCCGAGGGAACTCCGCTGGCGAATCTCTGGTTCACGCAAGCGAAGATGCTCGGCCTTCCCTTCGACGAATTCGCCGATAGTACCGGAAAGATCGAAGACATCCTTGCCTGACAGACGCGAGGAGATTTCTCGCTCTCTTCAGCTGTCCCGATGCAAACGGTCGATTCCAGAACTGCGCCATCCCATTCAAAAACCACTTGAGTCGCGAGAGAACCAATTCGGGTTGTCCCACGTCGGAATTCCTCACTTTCGACTCAAGATTTCCGGTCTTCGTAGGGGGCAAACGCCACTCGTTCTGGAATTCAACACTCCCTTTGGGGGCAATGTGAAAATAGGATGAGTTCGCCGACTTTGACCGGCGGGGGGGTTGTTCGACAGGCGCCGATTGCATGAATCGGTCATTTTCTCCGAGTCGTACTGACGATACTGCGGATACGTACCGTTCGATAGACGACAGATGGGGAGCGACCGCTCATGCGGAACCGCAGAAATCACAGTCGCTGGCGCCGATGGATCTCCTGCCTTCTTCTCGGAAGCATGGGGGCGGGATGCTGCCATCGCGCCGATGTTTCCTATCTCGGGGATCCTAAGCACAATTACTACAAAGGCCGCGCAACTCAGGTCGAGTTTGCGGCCGTCGATGTCCCGGCCACAGCGGAAGTGGTGAACACCGCACCGCCGAACACGCTCTGGACGCAGCAAGAACCGGAGATCCGCGAGATCCACCTCACGGAGGCGATTCAGATCGCACTGTCAAATAGTGACATCATGCGAACCGCTGGAGGATTTCTCACGGCCGGATCCGTCTTGGGAGCGAACGACCGGACGAGTACAGTTTATGATCCTGCCATTCAGGAGTCGGGGGTCCTCTTCGGCGGACGCGGTGTGGAAGCGGCCTTGTCGGCCTTTGATGCCCAGCTTCAAGCCAGCATGATCTGGGGCCGCAACGAGACGGTGCAGAACAATCGTTTCTTCTCCGGCGGACAAGAGGCCGGTACAACTCTGGTTCAAGAGACAGCGGCGTTTCAGGGATCGCTCTCGAAGACGTTTGCCCACGGGGGGGCGATCAGCCTGAATCACAACGTCAACTACCTGGGCAACAATATTGGTACGCAATCTCAGGCTTTTCCATCCGTCTATACCGGGAACGTCCAGTTACAATATCAACTCCCCTTGCTGGCGGGGGCGGGCACGGAATTTACCCGGGTCGCCGGCCCAATTGGTCAGGCATTCGGGGGTTTGTCGGGCGTTTCTCAGGGGGTCTTGATCGCCCGGATCAACAATGACATCTCAATCAGTGACTTCGAGGCCGCGATTCGGAATCAGATCAAGGATGTCGAAGACGCTTACTGGGATCTCTATCTCGCCTATCGAAACTTTGACACGGCCGTGAGAACCCGGGATCAGACTCTGGAAATCTGGGAGAAACAACGGGTCCGCAAGGAGATTGGAACCCGCGGACGGCAGGATGAGTCGCAAGCCCGTGATCAGTATTTCGCTTTGGCCTCGGCGGCGGACAACGCCCGCTCTCAACTTTATACGGCGGAGACCCGTTTCCGACGACTTATCGGACTGGCAGCGGGAGATGGAACCATTCTGCGTCCCGCAGACTCTCCCGTCACGGCGGAATTTCTTCCCGAGTGGTATCACTGTTTAACGGAGGCCCTCACAGAACGGGTCGAACTCCGGCGGCAGAAGTGGAACATCAAGAGCTTGGAACTTCAGTACAAGGCGGCCCAATCCCTTGTGAAACCTCGTCTCGACTTCATCGGCAATTATCAAGTCAATGGATTCGGTGATGATCTGATCGGGTACACGGACGCACAAGCGTACGACAACTTTTATCAGTCGTTGACCGACGGAAACCAAACCGGTTGGAATCTCGGCGTCCAGTTCCGTTGGGATATCGGATTTCGGTCGCAGTTGGCCCAAGTCCGCAATTACGAATTGCGATTGGCGAAGGCCCGTCGAGTTCTGCAAGAGCAGGAAGAGGAAATCTCTCACGAACTCGCATTTGCCTTCCAAGAGCTGTCTCGAAGTTTCAACTCGGCCGAACAGAATCAGAATCGCGTCTTCGCCGCACAGGAAAACGTCGAGGTCTTTCGACTGCAAGAACAGGTGGGAATCGACGTTCCTCAGGGTGGAGAGTCAATCATCGATCAGAGGTTGCGGTCCGAAACGCGGCTCGCCCAAGCGCAGATCGCATTTCATGAAAGCCTGGTCGCCTACCAGAAAGCACTGACCGATCTGCAATATCGAAAAGGCACCCTCCTTGAGTACAACTGTATTTATCTGGCCGAAGGGGGCTGGAAGCCGGAAGCGTATGCCGATGCAAAGCGGAATGCCGAGGCCCGGGCGCATGCAATTGCGAACCCGTATCTTCATACGGCGCCGCCAGCGTTCTCCGGGCCGAGTCCGTTTGGCGGGGTGTTCTTCACCCACCCGGAGAATGAACTCGGACCAGCGCCTGGCCTGCTGGATTCGCCGGAAGCGATGCCCATTCCGGCAAACGATTCGTCACCAGTGGACGAACTCCCAGACGGCGATCACTCGGGGGCGGAAGATTCACCATCCCGAGAAACGGCCCTGATCGAACAGACGTCCGCCGAGCGACCGAATCCCGTGCCCCCTCCCAGGGCCGCCGTTCCTCCGATCTTCAACGTGGGCGCCGGTGCCGTTCAGTGGATCGACTGAAAACAGGGCCAGCTCTGTCGCTTCAAAAAACACCGCCCATCCGGAACCGAAAGACGGGAAGTTGCGTCGATCGGTTCTTAATCGACTTTCCTCGGCTGCCTGGTAAGCCGATCCGCATGATGGATCGGCTCTGGCAGTCGATGCCCAGTCATCGACTGCCGGGCGAGTCGCGTTGCGTCGGTCAATGTCATGCGATGACCGGCTGAGACAAAAATGGGGCGAGAGTCTTCTTTCGATTTGATCGCGTTGGCAAGGGTTTCCCCCTGATCGACTACGGGCCGCGTGTCGGCGGCGCTCATCTCCTCGAGGTCCACTTTCCCACACAACAGGGACTTGCCCACCCCCACAACGGGATGGTCCAGAAGCACGCCTAGGCAGGTGGCGATCCCGGCACGCCAGGGGTGAAGCGTCCCGTTGCCGTCGACAAAAATGACATCACCCAATACGTTTTCCCGCCGCGCCTGTTCGCACAAACTCAACATCACCGGCAACTCCCGGAACGTGAGATACCCAGGGATATAGGGAAACACGACCGGGAACCGGAGCACCATCTCGCGCAGCACGGTCAGACTGGGGAAGTCCATCTGCACATAAGCTCCCTGGGCTGTGCCATCTGGCCGATACGCGACATCGACGGCAGCAACCGATCTGACCTCACGAGGCCCGCCGTCGAACCGGACCTGCTTTGCCCAACCATGCTGATACTCACGAAGCCGGGTAAGTGGAGAACTGGAATGGAGATGGGGCGTGCATCGGGTCATGTCCGCAATTCCCAAATCGGAAACGGGAACCCCTTCACTGCGAAGCAACTGAATTTTGACTTGAGGATCGCCGGAAACGTGCCGTCCAATCTCTCCGTTCACGCGGACCACTCGATGACAATGGCACTCCGCATGGCAAGAGTGGTTTTTCAGGAATTCGCCCAGCCAGCGAGCACTGCGCGCCTTCTCGTCTCCCAAAGCACGCGCCAGGTCGCCGTATGTGCTGATTGAGCCTCGCGGAATCTGATCCAACAAAGAGTTGACTTCAGCGACCAGATCGGGAATCACGAAAGGGAGGTCCAACAGGGCAGCCTTGCACGAATCCATGATGTTGAGGGAAAGGCCCGAGTCCATTCGCGACGGGATCACGGCGTCTCGTCGACGTCGAGCGAGCGGATCCCATCCGATCTCGCCGCAACGGACTATTCCCGGGTGATGAACTCATCGAGGTTCATCACAACCCGGGAGATGGTGACTATCGCCGCACTCCGAGAAAGCTGGTCGATTGGAGTGGTTTCTTCCATTCCCGTCAGTTCCCGGGCGGCGACCGGTTGTTCGCGATAGAACGCCGCGGCATCCGTCTGGAGTTGGAGGAGAGCGCCCCGTTCATCGCTGGTCGGTCGACGGGCAAGACATCGAAGAAAGAGTTCTTCCAGCCGTTCCTCATCATTGACGAGACTTTCATCGGACTCCAGCTGTTCCGCAAGTTTCTTTGAAGCGGTTACGAAGACATCGTTATTAAGTGTTTGTAGTGCTTGAAGTGGCGTGTTGGAACTGGTCCGTTCCACGCAGCTCACGTTGGCGTCAGGACAGTCAAACGTCATCAAGTTTGGATGGGGCGCCGTTCGTTTGAAGAAGGTGTACATGCCGCGGCGATAAATGTCGTCCTTGGGGGAGACGCCGTGTGGCCGATCGGGGCGGCTATTCCAGTCACTCGACCCCCACTTGAAATTGTTTGCGTAACTGAGCTCCGCGATTCCCGGCGGAATTTCCGGGAACACGCTAGGGCCCCCAATGCGAGATTCCAGCATTCCCGAGGCGGCCAGATAGAGGTCGCGAATGACTTCCGCCTCGACCCGATATCGGTTCTGCCTCGCGAAAAACTTATTTTGCGGATCGATCTCCTGTAGCTCCGGCCGATGACGTGAAGACTGTCGATAGGTTCGAGACAGGACGATCGTTTTGATCAACGATTTGCGGCTCCAGGCGTTTTCCATCAAATTGACCGCCAGCCAATCGAGCAATTCCGGATGGGTCGGCAACTCTCCTCGCACGCCGAAGTCATTCACCGTTCCGACGAGCCCCTGTCCAAACAATCGTCCCCAGACATTGTTCACAAAGATTCGCGGAGAGAGCGGATTCTCCTCCGAGACGAGCCACTTTGCCAGGTCGAGCCGGTCGGGCACTCCTCCGTTTCGAGCCGTGATGGGAGGCAAAAGGTCGAACGTGTCCGGACTTACTTCTCCAAGCGGCTGGAGAAAGTCACCTCGCTTCATCACTTTGGTGACACGGGGACTGGTCGTTCGTTCTTTCAGAACGGCCACATCCATGATCGGATGAAAGGGGGTTTTCTTTTCGAACTGGTCCACCTTCGCCTGCAACTCGCGGACCTTGTCATCAAGATGGGAGTAGAAGTCGAACAGTTCATTCTGTTGTTTCGGATTCCGTTTCCCCGGAGTGAGAGCCAAGATCTTCTGAATGTTTTCTGGTAGCGCGAGGCTTTCGGAAGAATGTCCATTGATCAGGGAAACCCGGAACCGTCCGAGCAGATGAGGACTTTCGTAGTTTTGGACAAGCCGAATCCGGATCCGCTCATTTTCTTCAAACGCATCGATTGGCTCCGCGAACAGGAATGTCGCCGTGTGAGGTTTGCCCATTTGCGGAGCGATTGCCCAGCCTTTCTGTTGTTCGTCCCCATCGATCGCCTGAGAGACATCGAATCCGTTTTGGGAATGGTCCGCCGTCGCCTTTCGGAAGCTTTGGCGTTTCGATTCCCCAGAGGGCACGGTCCGGTCGAGAGTGATCTCGCTGAGAACGAAGTTTCCGTTGGCCGAGCGTCCTGGTCCGTTGCTGTTTAAGGAGTCGTCGGTGACCATCTCCAACTTGATGCCGGTCCAGGGTTGTTCGAGCGGTGCTTTCAGATCCGTCGCGGCGATGTCGATTTCGTAGATGTCCTTCCCCGCTTCTCGACCCGATGCGAGATAGCTGCCGTCGTCTTGACGCTCCAGTGTGGCTCCGGAAGTTGCAAAAACCCGTGCCTGCTCTGGCACCAAAACGTCTTTTGTCCCTTCCGCCAGTTGAGCCAGTAGGCGCTGCTGATCTTGTTCCCATGCCGAAAATCCGGGACGAACGGCTTCCTTAGCCTCCATGAGTGGCTTGCTCAATTCTTTCAGCTTCTGATCGAAATCCCGTTTCAATGTCTGATATTCGGCCATCGCTTCCTGAGAACTGGCCATCTGAACATTCGTTTCGTCGGCGTTATTGAAGAAGGCGAACAGCTCGTAGTATTCCCTTTGGGAGATGTCGTCATATTTGTGACTGTGACATCGGGCACAGCCGACCGTCAGACCGAGCCAAACGGTTCCAATCGTCTCGATGCGGTCGAAGATCGCGGCGACGCGAAACTCTTCCTGGTCTGTTCCCCCTTCCGTGTTCGTCAGGGTTTGCCGGTTGAAGGCGGTCGCAAGGAGTTGGTTGTCCGTGGGGTCCGGGAGCAAGTCGCCCGCCAACTGTTCCACCGTAAACTGGTCGAAGGGCAGATCCTCATTTATGGCATGGATCACCCAGTCCCGGTACTTCCATGCGTGATATCTGGGGCGATCTTTCTCGTAGCCGTCGGAATCCGCGTACCGGGCTTTGTCCAGCCAGTGACGGCCCCACCGTTCTCCGAAATGGGGGGATTCCAACAGTTCATCGACCAGCCGTTCATAGGCATCGGGATGGTCATCCTGGATAAATCGGTCCACCGCCTCCGGGGTCGGAGTCAATCCCAAAAGGTCATAGTAAAGCCTCTTGATTAACGTGTTTCGGTCGGCTTCCGGGGAGGGGACCAGCCCCTTCCCCTCCAGACGGCTGATCACAAACCGATCGATATCGCTGGCAACGAATTTCGAGTGAAGCACTTCCGGTGCAGACGGCTTCTGAATGGGCTGAAACGACCAGTGAGTCGACCGCTCGACCTCGGGATCGACGTCATCTGGCCAGGGAGCCCCAGCGGCGACCCATTCCCTTATGATGGAAACCTGTTCGGCGGAAAGATTCTCGCCATCGGGAGGCATCACTCGGTCAGGATCGTCGCCCGCAACCAGCTTGATCAACAGGCTTTCATCCGGTTCCCCAGGGGAAATGACCTGTCCGGAATCCCCTCCGGCCAGTGCGGAGTCCCGTTGATCGAGCCGCAGCCCAGCCTCGCGTGTCTCGGGGCCGTGGCATTCGTAGCACCGTTCCCGAAGGATTGGTTGAATCTGTTTCACAAAGTCGACCTCCCCGTTCGCGGAGTGGACCAACAGATTCAAGAAAGCAATGACAGCGAGAGGGATTCTATTCATGAATCATTTCCCCGTGATGGGGGATCCCTGGTTATCAATGACGCAGACGAATTAGGCGGGAAGCGACAAAGAGTGTACTCTCGACGAATCTGTCCTCCGCCGCTCTCCATCAGGATAGACGATCACTGAACCCTCGTGCCATGTCACAGCCGGATTATCGGGGTGCGATTTCCGTGGTGTAACCTTGAAGCTTGCGAAATGCGCAGCCGAAGACATGGCAAGCAGGGGGCTTACCCCACCTTGCCGCTGTGATAAACCTCACGCGGTCATCAGTGAGACGATGTCGAATTGCCGGAAGTTGAGGGACATTGACATGGCCAAGTCGTTGGCGTGCGTTGTGTGGAAGGATTCGAGTCACTCTCCGCGAGTTCGATCTTCTGCTCTTCGTCGGTTCAACTGATCCGCAACCAGGACATCACTCGCCTCCCTGAGAACGCATTGGATCGCTCACTCAAGCCACCGAATTCTCACCAGCATGCAGACACGGGATATGTCTCACTCCAAACCGCTTCTGGGATGACCCGTAGCGGTAGCCATTCAGCAAAAGCCGACTGCCGATCATATCGACCGTCCCACAGATCACGGCTGGGCAAGCGGGATCAACTGACCCTTCGGGGTTATCGATATGCCGTCCCCCGAGTGTGCAAATTCCGCGTGGCGAAGTTCGTTATTCGTCCTTCGATTGCGGGATGGAATAAAGCTCAGACAACGTCTTGCGCCGCAGACCATCGGACTCCACTTGAAACAGTGATCCGAAGACAGGGGTCCCGATCAGATCTCGAAGCTGGGGATTGGAACTGCGTGACAATCGACGTCACGATCAACGCATTTTGACTGTCGAAGTCAGAGAACACGACGTCAAAGCAGCGTCATCACCCACGCTGTCGTGCGGCGAAAAACGCTGTCGGACGGTGTGAGTTGGTAGTACTCCAATCGCCCGTCCGTGTCGAAGTGTACGGTGACCTGCCAGAGTTGATCCACCCAGGCGGAAGTCTCTCCGCGTCCCCCGGAGCGACGGAGTGTGATCGCTGGAGGTCCTAACTTCTCCTCGACCTGCGTCCTCGTCATCCCCGGTTCCAGATTGGCCGATCGCTCCCGGAAATCGGGCCGAAAGAGGGCCATGCCGACAATCGTCAATGCCCCCACAATGACGAGACCAACCGTGAGACGAATCGCGACCCCGGGCGAGCGGGGGGCATCAGCCCTCTGTCTCTTGGACTCGCGGGTCTGAACTTCAATCTCGCGCTCCACAGGATTGCCCATCGCATTGATCCTCGGCCCGGAAATCAGACCAGCTCGTGCATTGGAGCAATTCCTTGATCCACCAGATACTGGGGAACACCGGACTGATCGAAGACGCGAATGTTCTCCGCGTCGATATTCGCGTTCTTGTACAGCGTCGCGAAGACTTCTTGGAATCGGACCGGACGGTCGATCGGGTGTTCGCCGTTCGCATTCGTTTGGCCAATCACCTGCCCTGTCCGCATCCCGCCACCGGCCATCAGTGCGCAGTTCGCGGCGGGCCAGTGGTCTCGGCTGTTCATCTTGTTGATCTTGGGGGTCCGTCCGAATTCGCCCCACATCACCACCGAGACATCCCGGTCCAGTCCGCGCTCATGCAGGTCGGTCACGAGCGCCGCGACGGCCTGATCCAGCTTCGGAAACTCTTCTCGCGACTTTGGGAAGTTCATACCGTCTCCACCGTGCCAGTCCCAGCGGCTATAGTTGAGGGACACGAAGCGCGCTCCCGCCTCAACAAGTCGACGGGCGACGCAGAAGTTTTCGACCATTTGCGGAGCCCCATCCCGTTGAAACGCTTCGTTGCTTTCGCCGTAGCGGGCGACGATCTTCGGATCCTCCTTCGAAAGGTCCAAAGCGTCCGCCAATTGGGAACTGGTGAGGATCCCCATCGCCTGCTGCGTGGCGACATCAAGACTTTCCATCGTCTCCTTTTGGTCGAGTGACCGCTTGAAGGCGTCAATGGCTCCTCGCAGCCGCATTCGGTCTTGCAGCCGTTCCAACGTGATCCCCTGAAGAACCATGTTCTCCGAGGAACTGCGTGCTTCTCGGCCAACGACATTAAACGGCGAATGGGCCACACCCAGAAAACCACCGGTCCCCGGTTCGCCCCAAGTGCGGTTTCCCGTCTGGTACATCAAAGCGACGTTCGGAGGAACGGCATCGACCACCGGCCCCTGCATCTTCGAAACCCAAGCCCCGGCCGAGGGCCATCCTCCGGGAGGCTGCCGATCTCCGAACTTGCGACCGGTCATACACTGATACGCATCGTGACGGCCATCGGAATCACTCAACGAGCGGATTAGGACCAGTTTGTCCATCACCTGGGCCATCTTGGGAAACAGCTCGCAGATTTCGATTCCCGGGACATTGGTCGCGATGGGGCTGAACTCTCCGCGAATCTCTCGCGGCGCATCCGGCTTGAGGTCAAACATATCCAGATGCGACGGCCCACCCGGCAAGTAGATGTTGATGATTGCCTTATGAGACGGTCGCTGCGGTTCCGCCCGCAACACCGACGGCAGACTCAGCCCCCCCATCGCAAATCCGCCGATGGTCAGAAACCCGCGTCGCGAGATCCCATCGCAAAACGACTTCTTCGTGGCCCCTCGCTGGCTCAAAATGGTCAACATGCCAAGCCATCCTTTCAGTAGAACGGGCAGTTCTCGGTCATCATGATTGAACTGAAAGGATACTCACATCATCAAGGATCGTCTATTGGAATTCCCATGCAACCCCATCGCGTTCGTGATCCACGTCGAGCAACGTTCTTGGCCCGGTCACTGAAGCATTTTTCAGAAAACCGCGGCCATTTGGGGTGTATCCCATGTATTGCCGTTCTGTGATTTTGTATGGCTGCCGCGATCTGCGATGACTGCTCGGAGTTCGTATCCCTCCGCACCGACCGCCCAATTTTTCACGGCGTTCGAATCACGAAGTGATCGTAGTGGACTTCCCGGTCCATCGTGGTGATGTTCATGTTGGATTTGGTGGAGTGGGTGATGCCATCGGACTGGAGCGTGCCCATGAGCCGATCGTCGATCCAGGTTTTCATGGTGTCTCCTTCAATGCGGATCAGAAGGGTGTGCCAGACATCGGGATTGAGGGAGAGTTTGTTCTGGGACATCTTCGTTTTGAGCAGGTCCTGGGTTTCTTGATCGAGCTTCTGGCCGGCTTTCCGTTTGTCGCGGATGTCTTTGCGGAACTGGCCGGTTTTGCCGTCGTACAAAGTGACCGATCGCGGAGTGACGCTGACATGGCAGATATGCCCGGCGTGCGAGCCCTGGTAGTCCAGGTCACGAAACATGATGTTGAATCGGTCGGATCCGGCGAACTTGAAGGACACGGAGACTTCCAAGTCACTCAACGGCGGCAACTTTAGCGAGTTGACGGACGGGTGATCGGCATCCGTGGGGGTGATTCCCACCAGCACTCCTTCGCGAACCACGGATTCACTTTTCCAGGATCCCCATTCTTTCTTCAGCTCTGTTCCGTCGAACTCATCTTCAAAAAGCACGGTCGAAAACGGCTCTGCCATCGCCGGCCTGTTGACACTGAACAGCGTGAGAAGAACTGTGAGAAAGACAGGCAGGGAGATCAATCGAGTCTGCATGGAAGCGAAACCTCATCAAGACTGAAAGAAAGCCAACTCACCTTCGAGATTACAGTCCCTACGAACACGCGACAACTTGAACCACATCGACGATTCCGCAAGGGTTGCTTTGGATCGCGAGGCACGTTACAGGAACGCGAGAATCCGCTTGAGATCCTTCCTCTCGATGATGTCTGGACATTTGCCTGGACGGAAGGTGGCATCCGACCGGAAATCATTCTCCTCAAAGTCTCGGAGTAACATTGTGAACCAACCGTCGTCGCCAGCTGAATTCGTCAAACGGAACGGCCTCTTCCTGTTTGCCGGGCTCCTCATCTGCGGTGTCATCGGATATTTCGTCGCGGGCCGGGAAGGCCGGGAACTGGAAGGCCGG